>DASUQN010000001.1:0-2137 GCA_036280515.1 Intrasporangium sp.
ACGCCGATGACGATCGACAGGGACACGACGCGACCGAAGCCGACGTAGTCGAGGATCGAGAAGTTGTCGGCGCCCCCGGCCGTCTGGAGCGACTGGATGACGCCCTCGATGTCGGCGAAGACGTTCATCGTCGACAGGATCATCCACAGGACGGCGGTGAGGATGACGCCGGCGATCCCGATGGCAACGGAGAGCAGGAAGCTCATCTTCATGACCGACCAGGGATCGACCCGGGCCACGGCCAAGCGGACGCGGCGCGGGCCCTTCGACTTGCGGCTCGTCTCCCTCGTCCGCGACGCGGCGGTCTTCGCTGCGGCGGAACTCGAGGCAGGCGTCGAGGTCGTGGGCTGGGCGCCAACGGGACGGGTCGGCTGCGTGCGGGAGGTGATCGCCCCCCGCGACAGCGTGGCCTCTCCTGGCGCGGAGGCAGACGCCGAGCCATAGGAGGACGACCTGCCGTAGTAGTCACTCGAGTAGCCACTCGAGGCTCCGGAGTCGGTCGACGTCCCCGAGGGGCCCGAGCCGCCATATCCGCTCGTCCCGTAGCCCTCAGAGCTGGGCGTGCTCATTCGTCACCTCCGCTGTCGCCGTCCGACGACTGGGCCGTCGCCTGGTCGCTTGCGTCCGACGGTACGCCATCGGTGCTCGGAACCGTAGTCATCGGCGCCGTGGGTGCGGTGCCCTCGAGATCGCCGACTTCCTCGAGCTCTTCCTCAGTGACCGACTCCGCGTTGCGTGCCACCGCCACGATGGAGTCACCCGGGTCGGGCGTCGCGAACCTGACGCCCTGGGTGCTTCGGCTCGTGTGGCGGACCTCGTCGACGCGCGAGCGGACGATCTTGCCCTTCTCCATGACGACCATGACCTCGTCGTTCGGGGTGACGGTGAGCGCCCCGACGAGGTCACCGCCCTTCTCGGACAGCCGGGCAACCTGGATGCCCGAGCCACCGCGGCCCTGGACGCGGTACTCGGAGACGGGGGTGCGCTTGGCGAGACCGTTCTCGAAGACGACGAAGACGTCGATGTCCTTGCCGTCCGGCACGCGGGACATCGACAGCAGCATGTCGTCGCCCTTGAACTTCATCCCGGTCACGCCCGAGGTCGAGCGCCCCATCGGCCGCAAGGCGCTGTCGGTCGCCGTGAAGCGGACCGACATCCCCTTGCGCGACACGAGCAGCAGGTCGTCCTGGGGTGCCACGAGCCGGGCACCGACGAGCTCGTCGCCGTCGCGGAGGTTGATGGCGATGAGTCCACCCGAGCGGTTCGAGTCGTACTCGCGCAGCCGCGTCTTCTTGGCCAGGCCCGCACGGGTCGCCAGCACGAGGTAGTCGGCCGCCTCGTAGTCCTTGATCGCCAGGACCTGCGCGATCTGCTCGCCCGGCTGGAACGCGAGCAGGTTGGCGACGTGCTGGCCCTTGCTGTCGCGCCCGCTCTCGGGCAGCTCGTACGCCTTGGCCCGGTAGACCCGGCCGAGGTTGGTGAAGAAGAGCAGCCAGTGGTGCGTCGTCGTCGTGAAGAAGTGCTCGACGACGTCCTCCCCCCGCAGCTGGGCACCCTTGACGCCCTTGCCGCCGCGGCGCTGCGACCGGTAGAGGTCGGTCCGCGTCCGCTTGGCGTAGCCACCCCGCGTGATCGTCACGACGACGTCCTCCTGGGGGATCAGGTCCTCCATCGACATGTCGCCGTCGAAGGGCACGATCTGGGTCCGGCGCTCGTCCCCGTACTTGTCGACGATGCCCTGCAGCTCCTCCGAGACGATCTCGCGCTGCCGCTCCTTGGAGGCGAGGATCGTGTTGTACTCGTCGATGAGCTCCTGCAGCTCGTCGTGCGCCTGCTGGATCCGCTCGCGCTCGAGAGCGGCGAGTCGGCGCAGCTGCATGTTGAGGATGGCCTGCGCCTGCGTCTCGTCGATGTCGAGCAGCCCGATCAGGCCGTCGCGGGCCTCCTCGACGGTGCGCGACCCGCGGATGAGCGCGATGACCTCGTCGAGCATGTCGAGGGCCTTGAGGTAGCCACGCAACAGGTGGATCTCTGCCTCGGCCTTGCGCAGCCGGAACTCGGTGCGCCGCCGGATGACCTCGATCTGGTGGTCGACCCAGTGGCGGATGAAGCCGTCGAGCGGAAGCGTGCGCGGCAC
>DASUQN010000002.1:0-4577 GCA_036280515.1 Intrasporangium sp.
AGGGCGTGACGAGCCCTGTCGCAGGCGCAGCAGGCGAAGCAGCCGTCGGCTGGACGCGAGCCCGAAGGTGTCGCGGTCCATGACCTGGACGTCCACCGTCGACGAGCTCGTCGTGCCGCGGTAGCGACGGACTCCGGCGTCGTCCGGGTCCACCGCCTCGAGCAGCACCAGTGGCACCCCGGCTGCGATGAGCGCGTCGGCGATCACCACACCCGGCGGCCGGGTCGAGGTGGTGCCGAAACCGACCCGGAAGGCGAGGCCGACGGCCCACCCGAGGAGCAACGAGCTGAACACGGCCAGGGCCGTGCTGGCGCCGGAGAGGAACGCCGTCACAGCGATGGACCCGATCACCACGAGCGCAAGGGGAGCGATCCATTTGCGCCCGATGACGTCGGCGACCGTGAGCAGGGCCACCATCGAGACGATGACCGCGTCCAGCGGGTCGGTGCGGCCCTCGCCGAGCGGACGGGTCAGGGCCAAGACCACGTTGCCCAGTCGACCGTCGAGGATGAGCGAGCTCAGCGCGAGCACGACCAGGGCCGCCGCGCCGGCCGCCGCGAGGGCATGCACGAGCTGCACCGGCCGGCCGCGGACCAGGAGATCGGCTCCGACGGCCAGCGGCAGGACGATGACGCCGATGCCGGAGAGCCAGCTCATGAGCTGGAGGAGGATGCGGGGCAGGCCGCTCGTCGCGACGGCGAGGTCCTGCTCCAGCGCCCCCGTCGTGCCCACCGCCACCTCGGCGAGGACGAGCGAGGCAGCGAGGACGAGGAGGACGACACCGAGCTTCAGGGCGTCGGCGGGTCGACGTACGCGATCCGGGATCGGCGGTTCGAGGACCTCGACTGGTCTCTGCGCGCTGGACATCAGCACCATCCTGCCCCAGTCGCCGCTCCCGGCCCTGCTGGTCAGCCGCGTGTCGTGTGCCGCTGGGCTTGCTCCCCGTCGACACGCCGGAGAGGGTTGGGCTGGGAGCCGACTCAGCGGCATACGCCCCTGCGTGGCGGTAACCCCGCGCTTACGGAACGGTGCGGCTGCGGGGTGTCACGAGGCCGGATTCGTAGGCGAGCACCACGAGCTGCGCGCGGTCACGGGCGTGGACCTTCATCATGGCCCGGTTGACGTGGGTCTTGGCCGTTGTTGGGCTGATCACCATGCGCTCAGCGATCTCGTCGTTGGACAGGCCGTGCGCCGCGAGTGCGACGGCCTCGCGCTCGCGGTTGGTCAGCTCCTCCAGCCCGGCGGGAGTGCCGGTGTCGAGTGGCTGGGCGACGTACCGGCTGATCAGCTTGCGGGTGATCGAGGGTGCGAGGAGGGCGTCACCCCGCGCGGCAACGCGCACGGCATGGAGGAAGTCCTCCGGCAGGATGTCCTTGACGAGGAACCCGGCGGCGCCGGCCCGCAGCGCGTTGAAGACGTACTCGTCGAGGCCGTAGTTGGTGAGAATGACGACGTGGACCCGGTCCAGGTCGGGGTCCGCTGCGATGCGCCGAGTCGCCTCGATGCCGTCGACGCCCGGCATCTGGATGTCGATGAGCACGAGGTCTGGGAGGTGTGCCTTGGCCAGGGCCAGGCCCTCATCGCCGTCGGCTGCCTCGGCCACCACCTCGATGTCGTCCTCGAGGTCGAGGAGGGCCCGGAACCCGCTGCGGATCAGTGGCTGGTCGTCGACCAGCAGGACCCGGATCATGACGTCTGGTCCACGGGCAGCTCGGCCTCGACGCTGAAGCCGCCCTCGGTGCGCGGCGCCGCTCGCAGCCGGCCGCCGAGGGCGGTGACGCGTTCGCGCATCCCGAGCAGGCCCACCCCCGGGGCGGAGGTGACCCCCGGAGTGGCCGGGCCGTCGTCGTCGATGCGGACCGCGAGGGCGTCCGGACGCCAGTCGATCCGGACCGTCGCGCTGGCCGAGTCTGCGTGCCTCGCGACGTTGGTGAGCGACTCCTGCACGATCCGGTAGACGGTGCGGCCGACCGCGGCGGGCACGTCCTGTCGTTCGCCCTCGATCGTCAGCGTTGCGTCGAGGCCGCTGGCGCGGGCGCGGTCCACGAGCTCGGGGAGGTGGTCGATCCCGTGTGCGTGGTTGCTGTCACCGTCGCGCAGGGCCGCGAGGGTCGCGCGCAGCTCCCGGCTCGCCTCACGTCCCGCCTCCTGGATCGCCAGCAGCGCCTCGGGCACCTCCTCGCCACGTCGCCTGGCCACGTGGACTGCGACCTCGGACTGCAGCTTGATGACCGAGATCTGGTGGGTGAGCGAGTCGTGCAGCTCGCGCGCGATGTGCAGCCGCTCCTCGTCGGCTCGCCGCTGTGCGGTCTGCTCGCGGGTGCGATCTGCCTCGTCGGCGCGCAGCTCGGCCTGGCGCAGCGCCTCACCCGCGGCCGCGGCGGCGATGAGCCAGGCCACCTCGAGGGCGTCCCGGCTCTGGGCGAGCGCAGCCCCGAGGTCCTTCCCGTTGGCCAGGGCGGCGAGGGGGAGAGCGGCCAGCATGGCTACGCTTGCCGCCGCCGTTGCGAGGCGGTGTCCTGCGCGCATGGCGGCATAGACCGCGAAGAGGAACGCGACGGCAGGTACGTCGAAACCGAGCGCCTGATAGCCCACGGCGCACGCCCCGGTCACGACGAGGACGACGAGCGGAGTGCGGCGGCGAGCCGCCAGCGCCAGCCCGCCTGCCGCGAGGAGGGCGTAGCCGAGCGGTTCGACGGTGTCGGTGGAGGGCTGCGCGGACCTGCCCGAGACCAGTAGGGCTGCCGCGAGGGCGACCGCGATGACCCAGTCGCCGACGCCGGCCGGAACCTGCAGCCTGCTGCGCTCCATGAGCCGACCCTAGCCGGGTGGGGCCGAGGAGGAATCCGGCCCGAGGAGGAGGCTCCTGCTACTGCAACCGCAGTAGGCGCCGGGCATTTGCTCCGAGTGCAGCAGTCCGGTGCGCCAGCCGCGTCAGCGCGAAGTGTCTGCAGGTGGGGGACGCGCGTCGGCACCGGGGACGGGAGGCTCTACTGACAGCCAACTCACGTCAAGGAGTCTTCATGTCAGTCGGATTCATGCTCGGGGCACCGCTGCTGGCGGTGGCCACACATCCACTCGCCCTGCCCTCTGCCAGTCCCTACGAGCTGAGTTCGGGCAGGTTGCTGTCCATTCTGGCGGGAGTGGTTGGGCTCGCTGGCGCCGTCGTCGGCGGGCTGGCGCTGCTCCGCTCCACCGGTCGAAGGCGCACCGGGCCCGGGCGACGTGGGGCAGTCATCTCAGTCGTGTTCGGGATGGCTGCCGTTGCCGTCGGTGCCCTGGTCGCGGTGACCGCTGACGGTGGTCTCGGCACCGGCAACGGGTTGGGCGGATCCATCGTCGCGATGTTCGTCGGGTTGATCGCCACCACCGTCGGTGGGTTCGCCCTGGCTCGGCGAACCTGACGTGCAGAGCGGTGCGCGGCTGGGCATGGGTGATCCCGGTTCGGGTAGGGGCCAAGGGCCAGCGCCTGCACGAGGAGGACTCCAATGCCCGCCAGGGACGAGATGCCGTCGACGTTGCAGCGGTCGCCGAAGGACGCGCAAGACCTGTGGGCGACGGTTCACGACAACGCGGTCGAGCAGTACGGCGAAGGTGAGCGCGCCCACCGGACGGCCTTCGCGGCGCTCAAGCACAGTTTCGAGAAGGTCGGCGACCACTGGGAGCCGAAAGCGCAGAAGGGTCCCTCCGACGCCCAGGCCGCCCGAGAAGGGGCGCGGGCACGGCAGGGTGGAGAGACCGCCGGCGGCGTCGACGCCAACGCGTCCAAGGCGCACCTCTACGACGTGGCGAAGCGGCTCGACGTCAAGGGCCGGTCACGGATGACCAAGGACGAGCTCGTCGAGGCCATCGGTCGTGCCAACGACCGCGAGTCGAGGAAGGCACTGGATCGAGAGGCCGACTGAACTCGGCAGGAAGCCCAGGCAAGAGCCGGTGGCTCACTGCACGGTGCAGACCCCATTCGCCGCCGGAGAGTGCAACCGCGAGGGCAAGATCATGTCCAGCTCCGCACACCACACGGTACTTTCGACCATGGACGTCATCGAGTACACGCCTGTTCGTGACGAGTACGCCTACACGTTCGGCGGCGCGGCTCCTGCGATGCGGATCGAGCCGGGTACCGCCCTTCGGCTCTGGTCCGACGACGCCTTCGGTGGAGCGCTGCGCAGCGTCGACGATCTCTCGAGCGCCAAGGTGGACCTTCGCTTCGTCAACCCCCAGACCGGGCCCTTCTTCGTCGAGGGTGCCGAGCCCGGCGACACCTTGGTCCTGCACCTGGTCGCGCTCGAGCCAGCGCGGGACTGGGGCGCGTCGGCAGCGATCCCCTTCTTCGGCGGAATGACGAGCACCGACCGCGTCGTCACCCTGCAGGATGCCCTGTCCGACACGACGTGGATCTACGACCTGGACCGCGCGCGTGGGACCGTCGGCTTCGTCGCGCGGCACACTGACCACCGCGTCGAGCTCCCGCTCGAGCCGATGCTCGGCACGGTGGGCGTCGCGCCGGCCGGGGGAGAGGCCCGCTCCTCCCTGGTTCCCGAACGCTTCGGCGGCAACATGGACACCCCGGAGATGCG
>DASUQN010000003.1:0-3385 GCA_036280515.1 Intrasporangium sp.
ACCAGGCGGAGACCCCGGCGACCTCGAGTGACGTCCGGGTCCGAGTCTCAGTCATGGGCTGCTCCGAGATAGGCGGTGATGACGCGCGCGTCGTTGCGCACCTCGTCGTAGCTGCCCTCGGCGAGCACCTGCCCTGACTGGAGGACGGTCACGGTGCTGGCGAGCGATCCGACGACGTGCAGGTTGTGGTCGACGAAGACGACGGTGCGCCCCACGGCGAGCTGCTTGACGAGCGCGATCGTGCGGTCGACGTCCTCGATCCCCATCCCGGCCGTGGGCTCGTCGAGCAGCAGCAGCCTGGGATCGAGGGCCATGGCGATCGCGAGCTCGAGGGCCCGCTTCTGGCCGTAGGCCAGCGAACCGGCCGGCAGGCCCGCGCGGTCGGCGAGACCGACCTGGTCGAGCAGCTCCATCGATCGGTCCCGGAAGACGGCCATCCGTTTGATGGAGCGCCAGAACTGCATGCCCATGCCGGTCGGGCTGGCCAGGGCCAGCTCGAGGTGCTCCCGCAGCGTCATCTGGTCGAAGAGGCTCGTGATCTGGAAGGAACGGGCGATCCCGAGCGGGGCGATCTGCTCCGGCTCCTTGCCGGTGATGTCCTTGCCGTCGAAGACGATCGAACCTGACGACGGGGACAGGAAGCCGGTCAGGAGGTTGAACAGCGTGGTCTTGCCTGCTCCGTTGGGGCCGACCAGCGCGTGGATGGTGCCCTCGGTGACGGAGAGGTTGACGTCGGAGACCGCCTTGAACCCGCGAAACTCCTTGGTCAGGGAGCGGGTCTCGAGCAGCGGCGCGTCCTTGGACACCTGCACCTCCTCGTGCGGTAGCTGGTCTGCCTCGTGCGGTTGGTGGTCTTTGTCCGGACTGGCGTCCCGACTCCGGCAACTCTAGGAGTCGGCCAAAGACGTGAGGCAGGGCCCTCCCCACACACCTGACACGTGGGTATGGCCCGAGGACACACCTCCCGCACGAAGCGACCCCAACCGCGTCAGCAGGGGCTACGGAGCGGCAACGAAGCGGTAACGATACGGCGGCATCCCGTCCGGAACGCCGCACCACGGGGTGCGCGATCGACGGCCGGAGTAATCGGTGCCGTCAGTCCGGAGAGCCCGTCCGAAGCAGCCGCATGAACTGCGCCTCGTCCAGGATCGGCAGTCCGAGCTCCTCGGCCTTCGCGGCCTTGGAGCCGGCGTTGGCGCCCACGACGACCCAGTCGGTCTGCTTCGACACCGAGCTCGCGGCCTTGCCCCCGCGGCTGATGATCGCTTCCTTCGTCTCATCGCGGGAGAAGCCCTCGAGCGAGCCGGTCACGACGACCGTCCTGCCCTCGAGCGTGCGCTCGACCGACTCGTCCACCTCGTCCCTCATGCGCATGCCGGCGGCGGCCCACTTGCGCACGATCTCGCCGTGCCAGTCCACCCGGAACCACGCGGTGACCGACTCGGCGATGATCCCGCCGACACCCTCCGCCTCCGCGAGCTCCTCCGTCGTCGCGGACCGGATCGCGTCCATCGAGCCGAATGTCGCCGCCAGCGCCCGGGCGGCGGTCGGGCCGACGTGACGGATCGACAGCGCCACGAGCACCCGCCAGAGTGGTTGTGACTTGGCCTTCTCGAGCTCGGTCAGCAGCTTCTCGCCGTTGGCGGACAGCACCCGGCCAGCCACGACGTGCTCGGCCGGGTCGGTCTTCTTCGCCGCACGGGTGTAGAGGGTGACGGTCGACAGCCGCTCGCGCGTCACGCCGTAGCGGCCGGCCTCCGGGCTGTCCGCCGGCGGCACGAAGAGGTCGCCCTCGTCGGTGATGATCCCCGACCCGAGGAGGGCGATCGACCCCTCCCAGCCGAGCGCCTCGATGTCGAGCGCCGACCGCGAGGCGAGCGCGAAGATCCGCTCCCGCAGCTGGCTGGGACAGGACCGGGCGTTGGGACACCGGATGTCCTTGTCCCCCTCCTTCTCCGGCGCGAGCGGCGTCCCGCACGCCGGACATCCCGTCGGCATGACGAAGGCGCGCTCGCTCCCGTCGCGCAGTTCGACGACCGGCCCGACGATCTCCGGGATGACGTCCCCCGCCTTGCGCAGGACGACCGTGTCCCCGATGAGCACCCCTTTGCGTTCGACCTCGAACTGGTTGTGCAGGGTCGCCTGCTCGACCGTCGACCCGGCGACGACGACGGGCTGCATGACGCCGTACGGCGTGACCCGTCCGGTGCGCCCGACGTTGACGCGGATGTCGAGCAGCTTGGTGTTGACCTCTTCGGGCGGGTACTTGAAGGCGATGGCCCACCGTGGGGCCCGCGACGTCGTACCCAGCTGACGCTGGAGCGCCACCTCGTCGACCTTGACGACGATGCCGTCGATCTCGTGGAGACCGTCGTGGCGGTGCTCTCCGTAGTAGGTCACGAACTCCTCGACCTCGGAGATCTCGTCGAGCACCTTGACCTTGTCGGACGTCGGCAGACCCCAGGCCCGCATCACCGCGTAGCCCTGGCTCTGCCGCTCGAGGTCGAAGCCCCGCCTGGCCCCGATCCCGTGGACGAGCAGCTGGAGTGGCCGGCTCGCCGTGACTTTCGGGTCCTTCTGCCGCAGCGACCCGGCGGCCGCGTTGCGCGGGTTGGCGAACGGCGCCTTCCCCGCCGCCACGAGCGAGGCATTGAGGTCGGCGAACCCCGCGGTCGGGAAGAAGACCTCTCCACGGATCTCCACGAGCTCTGGCACGTCGTCACCGCTCAACCGCTCAGGCACTCCCCTGATGGTGCGCACGTTGTTGGTGACATCCTCCCCCGTGCGGCCGTCGCCGCGCGTCAGTGCCCGGACGAGCCGACCCTGCTCGTAGAGCAGGTTCACGGCAAGGCCGTCGATCTTCAGCTCGGTGAGGAAGTGGGAACCGGTGCCCACCTCACGCTCGACCCGATCCGCCCAGGCACGCAGCTCCTCGAAGGAGAACGCGTTGTCGAGGCTCAGCATCCGCTCGACGTGGTCGACGGTCTCGAAGCCGGTCGCGAACGCAGAGCCACCGACGTTCTGCGTCGGGCTCTCGGGCGTGCGCAGCGAGGGCCACTGCTCCTCGAGCTCGTTGAGACGACGGATGAGCGCGTCGTACTCACCGTCACTGATGGTCGGGGAGTCCTTGACGTGGTAGGCGAACTGTGCCGCACTCGCCTGCTCGGCCAGGTCGGCCCACTCCTGGTTGACCTCGACGGGTGTCGGGTCCTCGACGACGGCCGGACCCGATGCGGCCTGCTGGATCTCGCTCCCAGTGATCTCGCTCACCCGCCCATCCTGCCAGCCACCCCTGACGACCAGGCAGAAGCGGCACCGGGCCCAGCGGCATACGGCATCGTCTGGGGAGACAACGGCGTGGTCACGATCTGGACGACGCGGTACC
>DASUQN010000004.1:0-3296 GCA_036280515.1 Intrasporangium sp.
TGAGGTGCTTGAAGGCCGCGTAGTGCTGGAAGACGAAGCCGATCCCGCGCCGCTGTGGTGGCTCGTTCGTCACGTCGCTGCCCCCGATCGTGACGGCTCCGGAGTCCAGTGACTCGAGGCCGGCGATGGCCCGCAGCAGCGTCGACTTCCCGCTCCCGCTGGGGCCGAGGAGTGCGGTGAGTGAACCTCTTGGGATCTCGAGGGTGACGTCGTCCAGCGCCGTGAAGCTGCCGAACTCCTTGCGCGCCGCCGTCACGGTGATCATCGGTTGCTCCTCTTGCGGTCGAGAACGGTCATGAGCAGCAGCACAACGAGCGCGATGCTCATGAGAAGGGTGGCGGCGGCATACGCGCCATAGGTGTTGTGGTCGTCGATGTAGCGCGCGTGCACCAGCAGGGTGAGGGTCTGCGACACCCCCGGGAAGCCTGACGACACCATGATCACCGCGCCGAACTCCCCGAGGGCCCGCGCGACGGTGAGCACGACGCCGTAGGTCAGGCCCCAGCGGATCGCTGGGAGGGTGATCCGCCAGAACGTCTGCCACCGGGACGCGCCCAGCGTGGCGGCTGCCTGCTCCTGCTCGGTGCCGATCTCGTGCAGCACCGGCTCGACCTCCCGGACGACGAAGGGCAGGGTGACGAAGATCGTCGCGATGACCATCCCGGGGAGGCCGAAGATGACCTGGAACCCGGCACGATCGAGCGCCCCGAACCACCCGGCCGTGCCCCAGAGCATGATGAGGGCCACGCCGACGACGATCGGCGAGACGGCGAAGGGCAGGTCGACGACGCCCTGGAGCAGGCCCCGCCCGCGGAATCGCCCGCGGACCAGGACCAGTGCCGTGACGACGCCGAAGACGACGTTGACCGGCACCGTGATGGCGACGATGAGCAGCGAGAGGTTGATGGCCGACTGGGCCGCCGGGGTCGACACGGAGTCGATGAAGGCGCCGAGCCCTGGTGAGAAGGTTCGCCAGAGGATGACGCCGATCGGCACGCCGAGCAGCGCGAAGAGGTAGCCGAGTGCGATGGTGCGCAGGGAGAGCCGGCTGACAGCGTTGGTCCTCACGGAGCGCTCTCCTCACGGCGCTGCTGCCGGCCGGAGACCCGCCGCAGCACGAGCAGCGTCGCGAAGGCGATGAGCAACAGCGCCACTGACACCGCAGCCGCGTTGACCGACCGGTCGATCTCGATCTGCTGCTGGATGTACTGCGAAGCCACTTGGGTCTCGCGCGGGATGTTGCCGCCGATGAGGACGACCGAGCCGTACTCACCGATGGCGCGCGCGAACGCCAAGCCGGTCCCGCTGGCGATGGCGGGCCCCAGCGTCGGCAGGACGATGCGGCGGAACGTGGTCCAGCTCGAGGCGCCGAGAGAGGCTGCCGCCTCCTCGACCTCCCGATCGGCCTCGATGAGCACCGGCTGGACCGAGCGGACCACGAACGGCAGGGTGACGAACGCCAGGGCCACGACCAGTCCCCAGGTCGTGGCGTTGAGCTGGACGCCGATCGGGCTGCTCGGACCGTAGAGGGACAGCAGGACGATGCTCGCGACGATCGTCGGCAGCGCGAAAGGCAGGTCGATGAGCGCGTTGACGACCCGCTGTCCGGGGAAGGTGTCGCGGACGAGGACCCACGCGATGAGGGTGCCCATGACCGCATTCAGGCAGGCGACGAGGGCCGACACCATGACGGTCACCCGCAGCGACGCCAGTGCGGCCGGGGCCGTGACTGCTTCCCAGAAGCCGGCCCAGCCATCCTCGAAAGCGGCAACCGTCAGCGCAGCCAGTGGCAGCAGCACGATGACGCTGAGCCAGAGCGTCACCACACCCACGCCGAGCGGTTGGATCTCCGCGGACCTGCGAAGTCGTGGCGAACGGTGTCGATCAAGAGGCGCTGACGACGGGGAGGCCGCGTCCGCGGCCTCCCTGCGCTTGAGCGTCTCGGAGGGTGCGGTCATTGCGTCGCGGCGTCGTAGATCTTGGCGATCTCGCCGACGTCCTTCTTGAAGAGCGCGGAGTCGACGGCCTTCCACCCGCCGAGTGCGGCGATGGTCCAGAGCTTGGCGGGGGCCGGGAACTTCGCGGCGAACTCGGCAGCGACCTCCTCATCAACGGGGCGGAACCCGGCCTCGCCGAGCAGCTTCTGCGCTCCGGGGGTGTAGAGGTACTCGTTGAACGCCTCAGCCACCGCGCGGTTCTCGCTGTCCTTCAGCACCGCCACGGGGTTCTCGATCTTGAAGGTCTGGGGCGGTGTCACGTGCTCGACCGGGTCGCCGTTCGCCTCGATGAACAGCGCCTCGTTCTCATAGCTGAGCAACACGTCGCCGCTGCCCTGCAGGAACGCCTCCGTCGCCTCACGCCCGGACTTGGGCTGGATCCTCACATGCTCGCCAACCAGCTTGCTGACGTAGGCCAGCCCGGCCTCCACGTTCGTGCCGCCCTCGCTCTTGGCCGCATATGGGGCGAGCAGGTTCCACTTGGCGGACCCGGACGAGAAGGGGTTGGGTGTGACGACCTCGACTCCGGGCTCGAGCAGGTCGTCCCAGTCCGTAATGCCCTTCGGGTTGCCCTCGCGCACGACGATCGTGACGACCGACCCGAACGGCACCCCATGGTGCTCGTCCGCGTTCCAGTCCGCATCGACGAGTCCCCCGTCGACCAGTCGAGTCACGTCGGGCTCCACCGAGAAGTTGACGATGTCGGCCTGCGCTCCCGCGGCCACCTTGCGGCTCTGGTCGCCAGAGGCGCCATAGCTCTGCTGGAACTCGACGCCCTTGCCGGCCGGGGTCTGCTGGAACGCCGGGATGAGCTTGTCGAACGCGACCTTGGGCACGGCGTAGGCATAGAGGTTGAGGGTGGTCCCGGATGCGGCAACGTTGGACGAGTCCGGCTGCGCCACTGCGTCACTCGAGCCGCCTCCGCCACAGGCCGCGAGGCCCAGGGTCGACACGAGGGTCAGGGCCGTAGCGGTGCGGATCGGGCTGGACATGAGCGACTCCTGTTGTCGGTGCGCTGACGCACATCTGTTGGGATGTGGTGGAGTCTTCAATAGGCGAAAGTTATCGGTCAACAAACTATGGGTTATGTCTCAGATCATGGAATACAGGGTCGTTTGCCGCTCGGCTCAGTCAGCGCGAGACAGTGACCGCACGTGGAGTCGGCGTCCGATCTGGGTCGACGACTCCTCGTCGATGACGTCGCCGCTCACGGTGACGCGCGCACCAGGTGAGGCGTCGAGCGACCAGCCGGCAGGGACGACGAGCTCCCATTTCTCGCCCCGCTCGTCGGTGAGCACG
>DASUQN010000005.1:0-11605 GCA_036280515.1 Intrasporangium sp.
CCCCGGTGCGGCGGGTGATCTCGTCGAGTCCCGGCTCGAGCACCGACACGTCGCCGCGGAACTTGTTGATGAGGAACGCCGTGAGCAGCGCCCGGTCCGCGTCGTCGAGCAGGGCCCACGTGCCGTAGAGCGACGCGAGGACGCCGCCGAGGTCGATGTCGCCGACGACGACCACGGGCAGCCCGAACTCCCTGGCCAACCCGAGGTTGACGTAGTCGCCCTCCCGCAGGTTGATCTCGGCCGGCGAGCCCGCCCCCTCGCACACGACGAGCTCGTACCCGTCTGCGAGCTCCCGGTAGGCGGCGAAGGCGGCGTCGCGAAGGTGAGCGCGCCCAGCGGCATACTCCCCGGCCTCCAGCACCCCAGCGGGCCGGCCACGGACGACGACGAAGGCGCGCCGGTCCGTCCCCGGCTTGAGGAGGACGGGATTCATGGCGGTCGTCGGCTCGACCCCCGCGGCCATGGCCTGGAGCCACTGCGCCCGCCCGATTTCCCCGCCGTCGGCGCAGACCATCGAGTTGTTCGACATGTTCTGCGCCTTGAACGGGGCGACGCGGACCGCCCGCCTCGCAAGCGCCCGGCACAGGCCGGCGACGATGACGGACTTGCCTGCGTCCGAGGAGGTTCCGGCAACGAGCAGGCCCGAGGCAGGATGACCGCCAGGGTTGAGGTTCACTCCGACATCCTCGCGGACCACGGCGCTCCGGTCACGCTCACGCGTCCACGGGGACCGGCCGGGAATCGGCCCGGGCAGCCGCGACGCTCGCCTCCGGCCGCAGGTCGAGCCGGCGGAGCAGCTGCGCGTTGAGGGCGACGACGACGGTCGACAGCGACATGAGGAGGGCACCGACCTCCATGGGCAGCACGAACCCGATCGGGGCCAGGACGCCCGCTGCGAGCGGCACCGCCACGAGGTTGTAGCCGGCGGCCCACCAGAGGTTCTGCTTCATCTTGCGGTAGCCGGCCTTCGACAGCTCGATGACCGACAGGACCGAACGCGGGTCGTCGGAGGCGAGCACGACGCCTGCCGACGCGATGGCGACATCCGTACCAGCGCCGATCGCGAGCCCGACGTCCGCCTGCGCGAGCGCGGGCGCGTCGTTGACGCCGTCGCCGACCATGACGACGGTGCGCCCCTCTCGCTGGAGCTCGGTCACCTTGTCGCTCTTGTGCTCGGGGCGGACGCCCGCGAAGACCTGGTCGATCCCGAGCTCAGCGGCAACCGATCGCGCGACCGGCTCCGCGTCGCCGGTGATCATGACGACCCGGATGCCGAGGCGGTGCAGGGCGTCGACGGCCTGTCGCGACTCCTCGCGGACCTCGTCGGCGAGCGCCAGCGCCCCGACGGGCTCACCGTCGACGAGGACGTGGAGGACGGTCGATCCGGCGTCGGCCCACGCCTGCGTCTGGTCGAGGGGCGCCACACCGTGCTCGGTGAGCAGGTGGGGGCCGCCGACGCTGACCGTGCGGCCGTCGATCGTCGCCGTGACGCCCACCGCGCTCGACGACGTGAAGTCAGCCGCCCGCTCGAGCCGCAGCCCACGCTCCCGTGCCGCGGCGACGATGGCTCGGGCCAGGGGGTGCTCGCTCGGACCCTCGGCGGAGGCGGCCAGCGCGAGCAGCTCGTCCTCGGGCATCGACGTGCTGAGGAGGTCGTGCACGGCCGGCTCGCCCTTGGTCAGCGTCCCGGTCTTGTCGAAGAGGACCGTGTCCACGAGGCGCATGCGCTCGAGCGCCGCGCGGTCCTTGACGAGGACGCCGCCGCGGGCCGCGCGCTCCGTCGAGATGGAGACGACGAGCGGGATGGCCAGCCCGAGGGCGTGGGGGCAGGCGATGACGAGGACGGTGATGGCCCGGGTGAGGGCGTCCTCCGGAGTGCCGAGGATGCTCCAGACGGCGATGGTGATCATGGCGACGCCGAGTGCGAACCAGAAGAGCCACCCGGCCGCCTTGTCGGCGAGCAGCTGGGCTCGGGTCGACGACGACTGCGCCTCGGCGACGAGACGTTGGATGCCGGCCAGGGCCGTGTCCTCGCCGACGGCATCCACCCGCACGCGGAGGGCGTTGTCCGTGGCGACCGTGCCGGCGACGACGTGGTCGCCGACCTCTCGCCGAACGGCGCGCGACTCGCCCGTGATCATCGACTCGTCGATGTCCGCGGAGCCGTCCACGACCTCGCCGTCCGCCGGGACCCGACCTCCCGGGCGGACGATGACGACGTCGCCGACTCGCAGCTCGCTCGGGGAGACCGTTGTCACGGTGTCGCCCTCGACCCGCTCGGCCTGGTCGGGCAGGAGCGCGGCGAGGGAGTCGAGGGCGGACGAGGTGGCCGCCAGCGACCGCATCTCGAGCCAGTGGCCCAGCAGCATGATGACGATGAGGAGAGCCAGCTCCCACCAGAAGTCGAGCTCGTGCGAGAAGACGCCGAGGGTGGCGCCCCACGAGGCGACGAACGCGACGGTGATCGCCATGCCGATGAGGAGCATCATCCCCGGCTGGCGTGATCTGACCTCGCTGACAGCGCCGGTCAGGAACGGTCTGCCGCCCCAGACGTACATGATCGACCCGAGGATCGGTGGGATCCATGTGAGGCCACCGACATGGGGGAGTGAGTAGCCGACGATCGAGGCGAACATCTCGCTCAGCAGGACCGTCGGCACCGCCAGGGCGAGCATGATCCAGAAGAGTCGCCGGTACATCGCCACGTGGTCGCCGTGGCCGGCATGGCCCATCGCCCCGTGCGCGTCGTGACCGCCGTGCCCGTCGTGCGCGTCGTGACCGCCGTGCTGCTCGACTGTGCGGTGCCCGTGATGGTCATGGGCGGTCAGGTCATGCGAGGCTCGAGTGGCCTGCGCTGAATGGTCGGACTGGTCGGACATCATCTGCTCCCTCTCGCTCCATTCGACTATACCCCCATGGGGTATCGAAGGGACCGGAGGGCCGGACGTGAGCATTCCCACGCGTTCGCAACACGCCCGGTACTGCGCAACTCACCAGTGCTGCAGCAGGGGTGCGTTTCACGTTCCCGGGCGTGTTGCGGAATGGGTGCTAGCGGATCACTCGGGATCGCCGTCAGCCAGCAGCTGGTAGAGCCGCCGTCGGGTCTCGGAGAGGATCTCCGTCGCCTCGGCCCGCTGCTGCGAGGTGCCGGTCGTGACGACCTGCCACATCGCGCCCATGACCTGGCCGACGACGGGCATGAGCCCGTCTCCGCCGCGACCGCCGGAGCCGGACGAGCTGCCCTCGTCCTCGGGCTCCTCCTCGCCGGACTCGAAGGCAGCCCACGTGGCGGCCATCTCGTCGGGGTGCTCCTCGACGTAGCTGCGGCCCTCGTCAGTGAGCCGGAGGAGCCGACGGCCGTCGACGTCCCGACCCTCGACGAGGCCCTCGTCCTCGAGCTGCTGGACGGTCGGGTAGACCGAGCCGGGGCTCGGCTTCCACGCTCCGCCGCTGCGGTCGGCGATCTCCTGGATGATCTGGTAGCCGTTCATCTCGTCGCCGGCGAGGACGTCCAGGATGGCGGCGCGGACGTCACCGCGGCGCGCCCGGGGGCGCCGCGGCCGCGGGTGCTGCTCCGGCCCGAACGACGGACCGCCGAAGCTGCGGATGAGGTCGTGCACCCACGGCGGCGGGCCCGGCCGGCCGCGTCCCATGCCGCCAAACGGACCTTCGGCGCCGCCCCAGCCGCCGAAGCCGGTCACCCAGTCGGGCCCACCCATGCCACCCTTGCCATGGCCTCGGCCTCCGTGGCCCCCGTGTCGTCCGCGCGGACCGTAGCCACCGCCACGCTCTCGGTGGCCCCACTCGGACTCGTTGCTCCCATTCATGTCAACTCCCGGTCGTCGAGCGACTTCCGAACCAGTCGCGATGCATCAACGATATGTCGCTAACGGCCTCCGAACAACATTTTTCCAGCCCGTCTTGCGGGTACCACCCCCGAGATGCTTCATTGATCAACGTCGAGAGAACGGCACCTACCCGGTCAGGCGTGTCCGGCCCGAGGCAACCGGGCCCAGGGAGGAGGACTCGCGTGCCGACCATGCAGGACGGCAGCCCCAGTACCGACGGGGGTGCGCCACAGAACGAGAAGAGGACCGTGCGCATCCCTTGGGCCCCCTCTGCGGCGCCGCACATCCGCAAGACGCTCGTGGCCGACCTCGCCGCCCGCGAGGTCCCGGACGAGGTCGTCGAAGAGGCCGAGATCGTCGTCAGCGAGCTCGTCGCGAACGCCATCCGCCACGCCAAGCCGCTCTCCGACGGCGCGATCCGGGTCCACTGGAAGGTCAAGAACAACGTCGTCGAGGTCGAGGTCTCCGACGGTGGCGCGCCCACCGTTCCACGGCCCGCGCCGCCGACGACCTGGGCCCCGGGTGGCCGGGGCCTGCGCATCGTCCGCTCCCTCGCCCACGAGTGGGGCGTCCTGGAGGAGCCCAACGGCCGCACCGTGTGGGCCTCCGTCGGAGGCCCCTCCCGGCGGCGCTCCCACTGAGCTTCCGCGCCCAGCGAGCCCAGCGGCATACGGCTCAATTCTGTGCTGTCGTATGCCGCTGAGCGCGCTCACGTGCGCACCTGACCACCCACTAGGGTTGCGTCCCATGGGCAAGGCTTCTCGGCGTTCGCGCACGGACCGCACCGTCCGCACCTCCCGTCCGGCTCCGGTGCCGTTCGTGGCTCGTCCCTTCGAGGGGCTGCCCGGTGAGACGGAATGGGTGGCGATGCGTGAGATCGTCCCTGCTGCGACGGCCACGATCCGCCTCGCGGAGGGCAACGCGCCGGAGGGCGCGCCCGAGACGATCACCATCGCGACGGTCCTGCCGCTGGCCTGGCCGGCGCTGCACCGCGACAACGGCGACGTGCTCGTCGGCATCCAGTCGGGCAACGCCAGTGGCGACACGAGCCGCGACATCGCCCACGCCGTCGAGCTGGCCCTCGCCGCCGAGCCGGGCACCCCGATCCAGTCCCTGCCGGTGTCGACGGCCGAGACGACCAGGCTGCAGGACCTCATCGACGTCGACGCGCCGTTCGAGATCGAGGTGCACGAGGGCTTCGACTTCTGGGTGGACGACGCCGAGCTCGACGTCGAGGGGCAGCAGTCGCTCGAGCGCGCCAACGAGTCCGTCATTCCCACCGTCAAGCTCGCGGCCGCGCCGTCGGCCTACTGGTGCCGGATCGGCGAACGCTGCTATGTCCGTTGGGTCCTGCCCTACGACGAGGACGTCGCGACGAGCGCCCTCGCCCGGCTCCACGCCGCCGGCGATTCCAGGCTCGGTGATGCCGGCCGCCTGCTCGGCTGCTTCCGGTCGAGCGGGCTGCTCATCCCCGTGTGGGAGGTTGACCCCGGGGCGGAGCCGGAGAGCCACGAGGACGCCGTGGCGGCCATGCGGGAGAGCATCGATGCGGCCGCGGACATCACCGAGCCGCTCACGGCGGCCGAGCGCGGCGCCCGAGCGGGACTGACGAACCGCCAGGTCACGCTGCGCTGAGCGGTCCCTCGATGCCCGGCCCCTCAGGCGGTACTCCGGCCACCCCGCTGCCGGTCGTCGCCATCATCCCGGCCAAGGATGAGGCGGCCCGCATCGCGGCGACCATCGGTGCGGTGCGCCGGATCCCGGGCGTCGCAGCCGTCATCGTCGTGGACGACGGATCGCGGGACGCGACGGCCCGAGTCGCCGCTGAGTGTGGGGCCGAGGTCCTCCGGCACGCGCGCAACCACGGCAAGGCGACCGCCCTGATGAGCGGCCTCGGCCGGATGGCCGCGCTCCAGCGCGTGGGACGGGTCGGGGCGGGGGCGGCGGCGCTCTTCGTCGACGCAGACCTCGAGGACTCGGCCGAGGCGGTCGGGGCGCTCGTCGGGCCCGTGGCTGCCGGTGAGGCGGACCTCACGATTGCGACGCTGCCACGCCAGCGGTCCGCCGGTGGCGGACGCGGCCTCGTCGTGGGCCTCGCCCGTCGGGGGATCGAGGAGCTGACCGGGTGGAGTCCGGTCCAGCCGCTGTCCGGCATGCGGTGCCTGTCACCGGCTGCGGTCGCCGCCGCCCTCCCGTTCGCCCGTGGCTGGGGTGTCGAGGTCGGCATGACCGTCGACGTCCTGGGCGCGGGCCTCGTGGTCCGCGAGGTCCCGTGCGACCTGCACCATCGCGTCACCGGCACCGACTGGCGGGCGCAGCTGCACCGCGCGGCGCAGTATCGGGACGTGGCGCTCGCCCTCGGTGCCCGCCGCCTCCGCCGCCGTGTCGGTCACCGCAAACGGAAGAGCATCTCGCGACCAGCCCCCTGATCGGGAGAAGGACTCCGCGCACTCTCAGACGTGGTGGCGATCGCGGCGGCGACGCACCGGCTCCCTGGCGCGCTCGATCGACATGAACTGGGCGACGGCCGAGATCACCAGCGGGATCGTCAGAATCATGGCGACCGGGGGGATCGCGGCACCGGAGTCGTTGGTGAGGAAGCCGATGACGCACATGACCACCACGGAGATGAGGCCGTCCCGCAGCAGCGGCGCCTCGTCGACGAGCCGTGCGAAGGGCTCCGTCCCGAAGCGGCCCGGCTGGACGACGATGACCAGCAGGAAGGCGCCGAAAGCGACCACGACACCCGTGAGGACCGGGTGCGCCGCGGCCAGCTCGAGGTTCGCGGCGAGCTTGCGCGACAGCACGCTGAACGCCTCCCCGTCGAGCAGGGTCTGGAGGAAGCGGCCCGGATGTGACCGGTACTGCTCGGGGCGTCGCCAGTCGAGGTAGCTGACGAGGGTGATGACCACCGCCGCGGCCACGCCGACGAGAGCGAGGTTGCGCACCGACACCCGCATGCCGGCGACCCGCATGAGCAGGAGCCCCAGGGCCGGCACGAGTGCGATCGGGCCGCCGAAGTCCGCACCCCAGGCGGGCAGGACATCCACCGCCAGCGCGGCCCCACCGAGTACCACGACGGAGAGCACCGCAAGGCCGGGCGCCCGGCGACGGATCAGGGCGTGCGCCATCGCGGCGCAGAGGAGCAGGACGGCCGACCCGTAGAGAGCGAACGCGACGTTGCCCATCCCGTAGAAGCGGCCGCCCACGAGGGGCTGGAGGCCGAAGATCGAGGACATCTGCAGGTGCGAACCGGTCAGCAGGTCGATGCCTATGACGCTCGCCGTGACGGCCGACAGGAGGGCGAGCGGTCCGAGCGCCGAGCTGCTCCACGGGCCGTTGAGGCAGGCGACAGCGATGAGGCCGCTGATGACCAGGACGAGGAGGCCGAGCAGCGCGACGAGCACTGACGACGGTGGCGACCAGCGCCACCACGGCACGAGGTTGGCCAGGAACGTGGCCGCCGGCATGCCGGCAGCGAGGAGACCGACGAGCCGAACCTGGCGGAGCACCCGTTCTCGCGTCTGGCTGGTGCGCCACGGACGGGCGCGCCGCCACCTGATCCAGAGCACGACGAACGCGACGAGCGTGACGGAGAGCCACAGGACGAGGAACGGCACGACGATGCTGTGCATCGCGTCCGCCTTGAGGTCGATGTCGGTCAGCGCCGTCAGCTTGTCCGCGGCGGTCGACTCGCTGTTGTTCGGCGAGGGGATGGCCGACAGGGCGCGACCGCCGATCGGCTCGACCGGCCGTGCCCCGCCGCGCTGCAGGATCGTCGCCGTCACGTCAGAGAGCTGGGCGATGCCGCGCATGCGCGTCGACGCCGACGCCAGGATGCCGGGCGCGTAGTGGGGGCCGGTCGCGGTGAGGATGCGCAACCGCTCCTCGCGGTCCCGGTCCGCCAAGCCGACGACGATGAGGTCGGCACCATTGGGCATGGCGTCCCGGACCTGCGCGATCCGGTCCTCGATCGCGTTGACGCGCTCGAGCTGCGTCGCGGCGTCGGACTCGGTGGTGAGGATCGCCCCCGCGTCGACGATCGAGATCGGGCACCGCGCCAGCTGGGACACGAGCGTCTTCGCTTCGAACGGTGCGTAGTGCTCGATCTTTCCGTCGGAGGTCGCCGCAGCGATGGCCGCGCCCGGGCCGACGGCGGTCACGCACGACGAGTGGGCCGCGAAGCTGTCGCCGAGCAGGCCGAGCCGGGCCTCGAACGCAGCCTCCCTGGACGCGGAGGCGAGGGCGTCGAAGCCGGCGACGGAGAATCCGCTCGCCTCGTCCCCGTGCACCTCCGGGAGCGGCGTGCAGGACGGACGGTCGCCCTCGGCCTCCGGTCCGGCGGCCTCACCTGCGGACAGGGTGGCCCAGCCGTCCGTGGGGCACGTCGTCAGGTGCAGCGTCTTGACCGACACGGAGGCGGCCGCACCATCGCGCAGCAGTCCCCAGAGCACCGGGGTTTCCTCCGCCGAGACGTCATCCCAGGAGATGCCCCCAACGCCCACCACGACGAGGGAGTCGCCGGCTGCCGGATCGACCGTCCGCGGGACCGGCACGGTGTCACGGGTGGTGTAGGACCAGGCGAGGGCCGCGATCAGCAGCATCAGCACGGCGACGAGCGCCTTGAGGGGATGCCTGCGGATCACGGGGGACACCATACAAAGATCGTCTGAGGGGCTGGTCCCGCTCGCGGCCACCCCCTGAAACGCGACGAAGCACGACGACTGCGGGGCTACCCTTGCGGATCGTGGAGGAACCGACGCTGTCGGCCGTGGCCATCGGAGCCGCGGTCGTCGCCGTGGTCGCGCTCGCCCTCGCGGTCGGCGCGCAGCTGCGACTCGCCCGGATCCGACGTGACTTCCGGGCGCTCGCCGGCGACGGCTCGACCGACATCGCGCGCGTGGCGGCCACCCAGAACCACCGCATCGACCGGATCGGCGCGGAGGTGTCCCGGCTCCGCGAGCAGGTGTCGACGGCCGAGGACGACGTCCGGCAGAGCCTGCGCAACGTCGCTGTCGTCCGCTACGACGCCTTCGGCGACATGGGCGGCCGGCTGTCCTTCTCGGCCGCGATCGTCGACGACTTCGGTGACGGCATCGTCATCTCGTCCATCCATGCCCGCAGCGAGTCCCGGACGTATGCCAAGGGCATCGTCAGCGGTCGGTCGAGCATCACCCTGAGCCCCGAGGAGCAGCAGGCGCTCGCCGCTGCGACGAAGGGCGAGCCGCGCCCCATCACCCAGCCCCTCGGTTCACGACCCCGGAAGGACGTCTCATGACGCCGCGGACACCGTCCGACCTGCAGCGTTTCGGCTACCTCGGCCCCCGCGGCACCTTCACGCAGATGGCGCTGGACGCGTGGGACGGCGCCAGGCACAAGGAGCAGGTGCCGTTCGGTAGCGTCGACGCGGCACTGGAGGCCCTTCGCGCGACGGAGATCGACGCCGCCATGGTGCCCATCGAGAACTCCGTCGAGGGCGGCGTCTCCGCGACTCTGGACGCGCTGGCGACGGGCGATCCCCTCGTCGTGATCGGCGAGGTCCTCGTGCCCGTGACCTTCGTGCTGTGCGCCAGATCCGGTATGCCGCTGAGCCAGGTTCGCCGCATCGGGACCCATTCGCACGCGTGGGCTCAGGTGCGCAGGTGGATGTCTGCCAACCTCCCGGACGCGGTGTACGTCCCGACGCTGTCCACCGCAGCGAGCGCCGCCGAGCTGCGCCTGCCTGGCGACGCCGCCTTCGACGCCGGGGTGTGCGCACCGGTGGCAGCGGCCAACGAGGGGCTCGAGATCCTCGCCGAGGACATCGGCGACAACCCGTCGGCCGTGACTCGGTTCGTCCTCGTGTCGCGGCCGGGGACGCTGCCCGAGCCGAGCGGGGCCGACAAGACGACCGTCGTGCTCTACCAGCGCGACGACCATGCCGGAGGGCTCCTCGAGCTGCTCGAGCAGTTCGCGGTACGAGGCGTCAACATGACGCGGCTCGAGTCCCGGCCGACCGGTGAGGCGATGGGAAGCTACTGCTTCTCCATCGACTTCGAGGGCCACGTCCAGGATGCCCGGGTCGGGGAGACGCTGATGGGCCTCAAGCGCGTGTGCGCTGACGTCCGGTTCCTCGGGTCCTATCCCCGCGCTGACGGCGTCCGAGCCGACGCGCGGCTCGGCACCGCCGACAGCGACTTCGATGGGGCGAGGGTCTGGCTGGAACAGCTTCGCAGCTGAATCAGCCATGGGGCAGGCACGGGCAGCATGGCAGGGCGCCGACCTCGTGTGCCGGCGCCCTGTGGTCCCTCCGGCCCCCTGAACCGATGGGACCCTGCCAGGACACCGGGCTCGTTGCCCCAAGCAACGTCCCCCTGCCCGGTGCCCCGCTGCCCCCGACCGTCAGAGTCGAGACGGCGGCGCCTGATACGTCCGGTGTCACGGCATTTCGCCGATCATTGGCGGACCTGGTCGCGACGTATCACCGAGCGCCGCCAGGACCTCTGTGGATGATCCGGGAATCGCGCCGATGGAGGTGGGTGGGATGACGGAGTACGTGCCGGGCCGGCTGCTCGTCGCCGGCTTCCCTCGTACTGACGACGCCCCGTGGCTCGTCGACCTCCGGCAGGCACTCGCCGAGCTGGACGTGGCCTTCCGGTTCACCGCCTCGAGCACCCGACGCATGCGCCGGCTCCGATCGACACGGGGACGGGCCCGCGCAGTACTGGACGAGATCTGGGTCTCGACGGCGGTGCTCGAGCCGGTCGCTGGGAGCGCTCGCCCAGACGGTCGCGCGCCGCAGGCCTGGTGGGTCCTCGCGCGCTTGAGCGGCCTGCGCCCCGACCTGGCGGAGCGGCTCTCGCTCGCCGAGGTGCGGCGTCCCGCGACCATGGGGCCCGAGCCGCTTGGCATCGTCGGCATGGGAGTCCCCGCCTAGCTGTGGCTAGACGGTGACACCGCCCCGGAGGACGCGGACCGGATTCCGCATGGCCGACGCGTCCCGGTCGACGCGGCCGGAGACCACCAGCAGGTCGGCGGACACCCCGGCGCGCAGTCGACCCGCCCGATCTCCCAGTCCGATGGCCTCAGCGGCCCGTGCCGTGCACATGGTCAGCGCCTCGTCGACCATGGCGCCCAGGTCGTCGACGGCGTGCTCGACGGTCCGGGCCAGCACGTCGTGGGGCTTGGCCGGGCCGATTCCGGCATCCGTGGCGATGATGCATCGCACGCCGGCCTCCAGCATGCGCCGCCCGTGCGCGTTCAGGGCGGGCATCCGTACCGCAATGGCGGGAGGAATGGGACCCGGGATCGTGCCGCCAGTGATCGAGACGGTGATGCCCGAGCCGGCCAGCCGCCTGACCAGCGTGGGGTCCTCGGCAACGCCGTCAGCTGTCATGAAGCTGCAGTGCTCGATCGTGTCGACTCGGGCGTCGAGGGCGTCGGACACCCCTTGCGTGCCATGTGCATGCGCAGCAACGGGCAGCCCTGCCGCGTGGGCCGCCTCGACGACCGCTCGGAGCTCAGCGAGACCGTACTGCGACTCGTGCGGGTCCGAGCCCGGCGTGAGGTTCCCGCCCGTGGCCATCACCTTGATGACGTCGACGCCGGCCTCGTCGAGCCGTGCGACCGCCCTGACGAGGTCGTCCGATCCCTGGCATTGACCGCCCAGGAACCAGCAGTGCCCGCCGTGTGTCGTCAGGGCCGGCCCCGCCACGAGAAGCGTCGGGCCGGCCGTCGGGTCGCCCGAGCACTCGTCGCGAAGCCCGAACGGCACCGGG
>DASUQN010000006.1:0-6032 GCA_036280515.1 Intrasporangium sp.
GCAGATCGAGCAACGCTTCGCCGCCGGTCTGACCGACGACGAGCTGCGCACCATCGCCCGGGCTCTGCGCCGAGTCCAGACCCACAGCATCACCACGCGGCCGACGTCCCGCTGATCGCAGGCGCAGTACGGGAGGAGCAGGAAGGCGCGTGCGTCGGGAGCGAGCTCAGCGGCATACGGACAACTGACAACCAACGGCCCGGCGTTGGGCAGAACCTGCCAACGCGCCCGGCCCCACCCGCTCCCTAGGCTCACCGGCAACGACATCGAGGAGAGTGGCATGAGGGTGCTCGTCGCACTCGGCGGCAACGCGATGACCGGGCCCGATGGGAGTGCGGCTCCGCATGAGCAGCGGCGGGCCATCCGGAGGGCGATGTCGCACGTCGCCGACCTCGTGGCTGCCGGCCACGAGGTTGCCATCACCCATGGCAACGGTCCGCAGGTCGGCAACATCCTGGTCAAGAACGAGCTCGCCGCCCACGTCGTCCCGCCCGTGCCGCTCGACTGGTGCGGCGCGCAGACGCAGGGGACCATCGGTTTCACGATGCTCGACGCGCTCGAGGGGTCGCTCGCCCGGCGCGGAGTCCCGCGGCCCGTCGCCGCCATCGTCACTCGCACGCTCGTCGACCCCGATGACCCCGGCTTCACGAGGCCGACCAAGCCGGTCGGGCGCTACCTCAGCAAGGATGAGGCCGAGCCGCTCATCGCGCTGGGGCAGGTCTGGGAGGACCGCGGGCCGAAGGGTTGGAGGCGCGTCGTCGCATCACCCGAGCCGCTCGAGGTGCTTGACGCGCACACTCTGCTCACGCTCATGCAGGCTGGCTACGTCGCCGTGGCCGCCGGCGGGGGCGGCATCCCCGTCGTGCGGTCGGACGCCGCCACCGTGCACGGAGTCGAGGCCGTCATCGACAAGGACCTCACGGCGGCCCTGCTCGCCCGCGCCATCGACGCCGATGCGCTCGTCATCGCGACGGACGTCCCCCATGCGGTCATCGGCTGGGGTACGCCGGAGGCGAGGCCGCTCGAGCGCGTCACCTTGGCCGAGCTGGAGGAGTACGCCGCCGCAGGGCACTTCGCCTCCGGATCGATGGGGCCAAAGGTCGACGCGGCCATGCGTTTCGTGCGGTCCGGCGGCCGACGCAGCATCATCACCTCACTTGACCAGATCACCGAAGCCGTTGACCACGGCGTCGGCACCGTCATCGAGAACCCCACTCCCCCAAACGATTTCGAAAGGTGAGTCACGTGCCAGAAGCCATCGAGGTACGCAAGGTGCCGATCCACTCCGTCGCCGACGCGTCCGAGCTCGCCAAGCTCATCGACGACGGCGTGATGGAAGCCAGCCGGGTCATCGCCATCATCGGCAAGACAGAAGGCAACGGCGGGGTCAACGACTACACCCGCATCATCGCCGACCGCGCCTTCCGCGAGGTGCTCGTCGAGAAGGGCGCCCCCGCCGACCAGGTGAAGCAGGTCCCGATCGTGTGGTCAGGTGGAACCGATGGCGTCATCAGCCCGCACGCGACGATCTTCGCCACGGTGCCAGCCGACCAGACCGAGCCCTCCGACGACCTGCGCCTCACCGTGGGGTTCGCGATGAGCGAGGCGATCAAGCCGGAGGAGATCGGCTACGTGGCGATGATCAAGAAGGTCGCCGATGGCGTGAAGGTCGCGATGGAGCGGGCGGGGATCACCGACCCCAAGGACGTCCACTACGTCCAGACCAAGACGCCGCTGCTGACGATCCACACGATCCGCGACGCCAAGTCCCGCGGGATGAAGGTCTGGACCGAACACACGCACGAGTCGATGGACCTGTCCAATGGCACGACCGGCCTCGGCATCGCCGTCGCCCTCGGCGAGATCGAGATGCCGACGGACGAGGACGTCATGCACAACCGCTCGCTCTACTCATCCGTCGCTTCCTGCTCGTCGGGCGTGGAGCTCGACCAGGCGCAGATCGTCGTCGTCGGCAACACCCGCGGCATCGGCGGGCGGTATCGGATCGGCCACTCCGTCATGCGCAACGCCCTGGACCAGGACGGCATCTGGGAGGCCATCAAGGACGCCGGGCTCGAGCTGCCCGAGCGCCCGCACTGGACCGACATCAAGGGACGGCTCGTCAACGTCTTCCTGAAGTGCGAGGTCAGCCAGGACGGGACCGTCCACGGGCGCCGGAACGCCATGCTCGACGACTCCGACGTCCACTGGCACCGCCAGATCAAGTCAGCCGTCGGCGGCGCCACCGCGGCGGTGACCGGCGACCCGGCCGTGTTCGTCTCGGTGTCGGCTGCTCACCAGGGCCCGGACGGCGGTGGCCCGGTCGCGGCCATTGTCGACCTCGGCGAGGGCGGGCCCACCGGCTACCAGTGGGCGCCGCCGGCCTGACCTTCCCTCGGCCGGCTCCAGGCCCGGCGCGACACACCGAGCAGTCGCCAGGCATCGACGGGAACAGCCGGTCGGTGTTGGCCACTGCTCGGTGGTGCGTCGCGGCGGCGCGCTCAGTGGGCGAAGTGCCGGGTCCCGGTGAAGTACATCGTCACGCCTGCAGCTTGGGCCGCCTCGACGACCTCGGCGTCCCGGACGGAACCACCCGGGGCCACGACGGCTCGCACGCCCGCGTCGAGCAGGATCTGCAGCCCG
Source organism: Intrasporangium sp. (assembly GCA_036280515.1). Lineage (GTDB taxonomy): Bacteria > Actinomycetota > Actinomycetes > Actinomycetales > Dermatophilaceae > Intrasporangium. Next base: position 2,644 of record DASUQN010000006.1, read on the forward strand.
TCGGCGAACGGGAAGAACGCGTCCGACGCAGCGACCGACCCTCGGGCTCGCTCCTCGCCCGCGCGACGCACGGCGAGATAGCAGGAGTCGACCCGGTTGACCTGCCCCATGCCGATCCCGACGGCCGCCCGGTCCCTGGCCAGGAGGATGGCGTTGGACTTGACCGCGCGGACCGCGCGCCACGCGAACTGCAGGTCCGCCAGCGTCGCCTCGTCGGCTGCGGCACCGGAGACGAGCCGCCAGGAGTCCGCTTGGTCGCCACCGGTCACCGTGCCGGTCTCGTCATGCACCACGGCATCGACCCGGTCGACGCCCTGCATGAGCAGTCCCCCGGAGACCGGACGCGTCTCCATCGAGCCGGTGCGGATCGCGTCCTCGGTGGGTAGCCGCAGGATGCGAATGTTCTTCTTGCCCTTGAGGATCGACAGCGCCTCATCCTCGAAGTCAGGCGCGACGATGACCTCGGTGAAGACGTCCTTGACCCTGCTGGCCATGGCGGCGGTCACAGCCTTGTTGGCCGCGATGATCCCGCCGAACGCGGACACGGGATCCGTCGCCTGTGCCCGTGTGTAGGCCTCCTCGACCGTCGCGCCGACGGCGATGCCACACGGGTTGGCGTGCTTGACGATCGCGACCGTGGGCTGGTCGCCCTGGTCGTGCGCAGCCCGCACCGCGGCTTCCGTGTCGACGTAGTTGTTGTAGGACATCTCCTTGCCGTGCAGCTGCTCCGCCGAGGCCACACCCGCAGTTCCATTGCCGTAGAGAGCGGCTCGCTGGTGCGGGTTCTCCCCGTAGCGCAGCGTCGCCGCCAGCGTGAAGTCACCGCCGGTCCACGGGGGAAAGCCGTCGATCCCGACGTCTGCGTAGTCCTGCATCCAGCTCGCGACAGCGTTGTCGTAGCTCGCCGTGTGCACGAATGCCTCCGCCGCCAGCCGTTTGCGCTGGTCGAGGCTGAAACCGCCGGCTCCCAGCGCGTCGACAACCTGGCCGTATGCCGCTGGGCTCGTCACGATCGCAACGCTGGGGTGGTTCTTGGCTGCGGCCCGCACCATCGATGGGCCACCGATGTCGATCTGCTCGACGCACTCGTCCTGGCTCGCGCCGGACGCCACGGTCTCACGGAAGGGATAGAGGTTGACGACGACCAGCTCGAAGGCCTCGACGCCGAGGTCGGCCAGCTGCTTGACGTGGTCCGGCTTGCGGGTGTCGGCGAGGATGCCGGCGTGCACCTTGGGGTGCAGCGTCTTGACCCGGCCCTCGAGGCACTCCGGGAAGCCGGTCAGCTCCTCGACCGGCGTGACCGCGATGCCCAGGGCAGCAATGCTCTGAGCCGTCGAACCCGTCGAGACGATCGAGACACCGGCCGAGTCCAGCGCTGTCGCCAGGGCGTCCAGACCGGTCTTGTCGTAGACGGAGATGAGTGCGCGCCGGATCGGGCGGCGACCGTCGGGCATGTGCTGGCTCCTGCGCTGAGGGGAAGGACATCAGGTTCCGGGAGCACCCAGGCGGGCGATGCCCCGACGTTCACTCCCTGGTGGTTCCCCACCTGCGCCAGTCGTGTCCGCCCAGACTATCGCGTGGTGCCGAGACGGACCCGGTGTCCCTCCACGGTGAAGCCCTCGTGGGCCAGCCGTCGGACGACGTCGACGAGCATGGCCCGTTCCTGCACCTTGATCCGCTCGTGGAGTGACTCCTCCGTGTCGTCCTCCGCGACCGCCACGACGCGCTGGTCGATGACCGGCCCCGTGTCGACGCCGGCGTCGACCACATGACAGGTCGTCCCGGTCACCTTGACCCCATACGCGAGGGCATCCCGCACCCCATGCGCGCCGGGGAAGCTCGGCAGCAGGGCCGGATGCGTGTTGATCACCGTCTGCTCGGAGAGGACCCGCTCGCCGAGGATCCGCATGAAGCCGGCGGAGACCACGAAGCGGGGGCGCACCTCGCGGAGCCGCTCGGCCAGCGCGGCATCCCATTCCGCGCGCGACGGGAACTCTGCCGGACGGCAGACGAAGCTGGGGATCCCGGCCCGTTCGGCCCGGTCGAGCCCGCTGCACTGGCGGTCCGAGCCGACGGCCGCGATCCGCACGCCATACGCCGGGTCGCTCGCCGCGTCGATGAGGGCCTGGAGCAACGTGCCCGAGCCGGACACGAGGACGACGATGTCGACTCGGCTGCTCGCTGGGGGGGCCTCGGACGCCACGCGCGGAGTCTAGCCGCGACCCGTCGAGCGGCCGCGGCACCCGATGGGTGAGGATGTGTGGGTGAGCAGTCCAGACGAGCGACGCGACATCGGGTTCGCCCGCGAGAAGGCCAAGCGCACCCTTCCGGTGACGGTCCTCGTGCTGCTCGGCATCATCGCGATGTACCTGCCGTTGCCGAAGCGGTTCGTCGCCGCGATCCCCTTCCTCATCGCCGCCGTGCTCACGGTGCGGCTGCTCCGATTCCTGGCCGACCGCAGCGGTCGAGAGAAGATCTGGCCCGCCATCACGTTGGGGATCGTCGCGCTGATGTTGTCGACCCTCGCGATGCAGCTGGCCTTCTACGACGACGTCAGCGCCTACGAGGCCTGCATGGAGTCAGCCCAGACGCAGCAGGCACGTGGTGACTGCGAGCAGCTCAGGGAGCAGAGCCCGCTCGGGAGCCGGTTCTTGTTCGAGTAGAGGTCACCGTCCCGGTGCTGCCGCGTTCCCGCCAGGCCAGCCAACCGACCCAGACGGCGCCGCCGGCAACCACCTCGAGCAGGAGGGCGCCGACGACTGGCAGCACCGTTGGCCCGACCGATGCGAGCCGCTCGACGCCGATCGAGCCGTTGCCGAGCCAGGTGAGCAGCCCGATCGCTCCCACCGCGATCACCCCAGCCACGGACGTGGCGAGCAACCGGGCACGGGCGTTGCCGAAGAACTCGAGCTCACGGTCGACCCACCGCCCGATGACGACCCCGCACAGGAACGGGATGAGCACGACCGCGTACATCGCACTGGGGTAGTCCCCCTCAGCTGGCAGAGCCCCGAGAACCGGGACGAGCGGCATGAGCCCCGGGTGCGCGGCGGCTGGCGAGATGACCGAACCGGCCGCGATCGAGAAGCCGGGCCCGGCCAGGAAGGCCAGCGCCCACGTCGCGGCGTTGCCCAGGAACAGGACCTGGGCGAGGACGACGATCGCCCCGGCAGCGAGGCTGAGACCGTACTCCCGGTGGATCCGTAGCACCTCGTCCAGGCTGAGGAGGATGCGGAGCACGACGACCGCGAGCCCGACCCCGAACAGCAGGCCCGCCCCACGCCAGCCGATCCTCCAGGCCGACGGAAGCCACGCCGGGCCCCGCCGGAACCACCGCCGTACGAAGCCCGGCGCGTCGGCCTCGCCAGGTCGAAGCAGCAGGAAGCCGA
>DASUQN010000007.1:0-2405 GCA_036280515.1 Intrasporangium sp.
GACCGAAGTACGCGGCTTCGGGACTCGCGGCCCATGCATGTACCGAGGCGAGCTACAACGGCGGGAAGCCATCGGCAGCGGCCGGCCTTGGCCGTGGCGGCTGGGCCGGTGCGACACGTGCGCCCGGAGGACTATTGCCTGGCGCCGAGGAGCAGGACGAGCCCCGTGACGACCAGGGCCACCGTCCAGAGCAGATCGAGATTGATCCAGCCCCGGCGCAGGAACGCGAGTCCGATCCACTCGTACACCAGCACGGCCGTAACCCCGGTCACGACGAGCGTGGCGAGGGTGTGCACCCCGATCGCCGCCAGCGCGACCGACAGTGAGCCGCCGAGCACGTGGTGACCGCCCAGGTGACCGGCCGATGCGCCGTGCGGATCGAGCGGCAGGAGAAACGGCAGGAGCATGAGCCCTGCTCCGTGCGCGCTCGCCATCAGGAACGACCACAACCCGAGCCCGACCATGCCGACCCGCATCCCGAAGCGCACGCGATGACGGGAGCCACCGACCCCGTGGTAGACCGCCCAGCCGATCAGCACGACACCGGAGATCACGCGGATGACCCGCTGATCCACGACGGTGCCGAGCGCCACGACGACGAGGGCGACCACGCCGACGGCGACCGCATGGCCGAGCGCGATGGGGATGAGCGACGTCAGGACGACGGTCCGACTTCGCCGGTGCAGTCCGAGAGCGACGGCGAACAGCCAGCCCATGGCGGGGTTGATGCCATGAAAGGCACCGAGCCCGGCCAGGGCCAGCCACGACCCGGACGTCATCGAACGATACCTCGACCTCCCTCCGATGCCGGGCGAAGCCGCGGGATCAGCGCTCCGCTGTCACGGATAGCAGTACGAGTCAGAGGAGGCGTCGCCGCCCTGCAGACGCACCTGGTGCGGCCGGTAGCCGTCCGGCCACTCGATGAGGAACTTCCTGTCCAGCTCGATGCCCCCGGTCGGTTTCGCGTCGACCTTGACCATCCAGCCCTTGACCCCGTCCGGGTAGAACTGGTCGTCGATCGCGCCGTAGAGCGAATTCGTGAAGTAGACCCGCTTGCCGTCGCGGCTGACCTCGACCATCTGCGGCCCACCGTTGAGCGGCCCCCGGCCCGTCGGGTGTGAGGCGCGGGCCACGATGCCGCCGATCCTCAGTCGGCCAGTGAGCTTCGGCTTGAACGGGTCCGAGACGTCGTACTGCTGCAGGTCGCCGGTACCCCAGCACGACACATAGAGGTACTTGTCGTCCACCGACAGGTCGATGTCGGTGACGAGGGGCGGGCACGCCTTGAATCCCTTCAGCATGGGCGGCAGCCGGTCGGGATCGGCCGGCTCGGCGGGAATGTCGACCACCTTCGTGACCGCCCACTTGTTGCCGTCACGATGCCACACCCAGATCGACGACGACAGGTCCTTGAGTCCCACCACGCAGTTGACGAACCCGTAGGCCTTGGTCGGGTCGTGGGCCGGGCGCAGCTCGAAGACGAGCTGGTAGTCCGGCCCGAAGTCGATCTCCTGCTGGTGCTTGCGCTGGTGGAGGTCCCAGAAGTGCAGCTTGCGCCCGTACTTGCTCCCGAGCAGGAGCTCGGGGACGAGCCCGCCCTCGAACATGTCGGGCGTACCCCACTCGCTCGTCACGGCGGTGTCGTGTCCCAGATGCCACCACATGTCGTAGCCGAACCTCTGCGGACCGCGGTCGCTCTCCCACGGCCCGCGCACGTCGAAGGTCTCGTGATCGATGACGAAGACGCCGCCGGGCTCCTTGCCCTCGCCGTTGGCGAGCGCCGTGACGTAGATACCGTCCGGTCCGCAATGCACGGTGTGCGGCCTGGAGTAGCCGGCCCGGGCCGCCACTTCCTTGGCGGAGATCGTCCGGATGAGATTGGGGTTCTTCGGATCGGGTTTCGTGTCGAAGACGTGGATGTTCGAGGAGCGCAGACCCGGCGCGATGAGGTAGCGGCGCTCCATGTGCGGATGCGGGGCGTTCGGACACAGGCACGAGCTGCAGGCGTTCCAGCCAAAGTGATGCAGCTCGTCGCCCGCTCCGGGCACGGCGACGCGGCCGACGATCTGCGCATAGGTGCTGGACTGCGGGTCGACGTCGACGACGGCCAGGCGGTCCGGGCGCTTGCGCTCGGGATCGAACTCGGCCACGTAGGCGTGTTTCTCGGGTGGGGCCTGGGTCGCCAGGCGCGGGGACGTATAGAACGTGGGGTCCGGTGTCAAGGTCGCCATCTGGATGGGCCTCCTATGAGTCGCTGTCGCGCACACGCAATCGCGTTGCGAGGGCGAGGATCGCCGAGGATTCCGAGGATTCGGACACTAGACCCAGGCCCGGCCCGTGTCAATCCGACTTGGGCTCAGATCACTCCTCGGCGGGCGAGCCGGCCGATCGTGCGCGAGGGGCCG
>DASUQN010000008.1:0-3422 GCA_036280515.1 Intrasporangium sp.
CGATCGTGTCGGCGAACTGGTCGCTGAACTCGTTGGTGCTGCGCTGCGCGGCGATCTCGGCGCGCAGGTCGGCCTTGACGGCCCGGTCGGCCTGGACCTGGTCGACCAGGGTGTTGTCCACCTCCCCCTTGAGCGGGCCGCCGCCGAGGGCGACGCCGACCGCCAGGGCCAGGAAGACCGAGACGATCGAGACGATGTGGTAGCGGAACGAGATCACGAGAACAGTCCTTGGATCCAGTCGATCAGGTCGGTCACGGCGCTCTGCAGCCAGTCCCACCACTCGCCGCCCACGGGCGTCGCGGAGATGGCGACCCCCAGGGCGAGCAGACCGGCGAGCAGGACGAGGGCGAGGTGCCACAGGCGGACGCGCCCGGCGTACAGCTGGGGCACGCCCTTCGCGTCGACGAGCTTGGGCCCCACCCGCAACCGGGTGAGGAAGGTGCTGGCCAGGCCGGAGCGCTGCCGGTCGAGGAACTCGTCGAGGGTCGCGTGCGTGCCGACGCCCACGATCAGGGTGGCCTCGGAGGCGAACGCCAGCAGCAGCGCCACGTCCTCAGTGGTCGCCGCAGTCTCGACCCGGGCGGCCCGGACGCCGATCCGCTCCAGCTGATCCACCGGTCGCCGGTCGCCTCGTTCGACTCGCACGACCACGTCGCGCGCGTCGCGCAGGGTCGAGCGGCTCGGCAGCTCGGGAGCGTCCGGCCCGGTTCCCAGGACGACCACGTCCGGGGCGTACCCCGCGTGGCGCAACGCCTCCGCCCCGCCGTCGACGCCGATCAGGACCGGCCTGCGCTCCTTGACGAACGGACGGATCGCACGCAGCTGGGCGACGAGCTCGCCACCGTCGACGACGACGAGGGCCGGTCGTCCGCCGACCTTGGACGCGAGGGAGGGCAGACCTTCGCCGTGCAGCAGCAGCTCCTCCTCTCGGCGAAGGAAGGCGGCGCTGTTGTGGGTGAAGGTGTCGAGCTGTGTGCCAAGGCCGGCTCGCGCCTGCTCCATCTCGTCGGCGAGCACCGCGGAGTCGACCGTCCGGCCCATCGCGACCGGCTCGCCGTCGACGTACACGACGTCGTCGTGGACGCGGATCCGGGCGCCGTCGGGTATCCGGTCGGCTCCCTCGACCTGGTCGAGCAGGAGAAGACCGGCATCGGCGAGCAGCGCGGGCCCGAGCGCCGGGTAACGGCCGGAGAGGAACTGTGAGGCGTTGAGGACACCCACGACGCCGGTGTCGACGAGCGTCTGCGCGGTGGCGCGGTCGAGATCGAGGTGGTCGAGCACGGCGAGGTCACCCTTGCGCAACCGCGGGATCAGGCCCTTGGACCGGCGCTCGACGCGGGCAGTGGCGGTCAGGCCTGGTAGGTGGAGGGAGGCTTTGCTTCGGACTGGCACCGCCTCATGCTGCCAGCCGTCCGACCCGGTCGCGGGTATAACGGGAGAATCGGCGCGTCAGCCTTGTGCGCGTGCCGGGAGGGCTGCCTCGAGCAGCTCACGAGCATGCGCCAGGGCGTTGTCGGAGTCGCTCTGGCCGGCCATCATTCGGGAGAGCTCGCGCTCGCGTCCGGAGTCGTCCAGCACGGTGAGATCGGCGCTGGTGACGGTGCCGTCGTCGGACTTCGACACGACGACGTGCCGGTCGGCGAACGCGGCCACCTGCGGGAGGTGAGTCACGACGAGTACCTGGGCGGTGCGGGCCAGCCGCGCCAGCCGCCGCCCCACCTCCACTGCCGATGCCCCGCCGACCCCGGCATCCACCTCGTCGAAGACGTACGTCGGGACGCCCGTGGTGCCGGCCAGACTGACCTCCAGCGCGAGCATGACGCGCGACAGCTCGCCGCCCGAGGCGCCCTTGCCGAGGGGCCGAGGATCGGCGCCCACGTTGGCGGCCAGCAACAGCTCCACCCGGTCCTTGCCGGACGCACCGTGCTCGTCGCGTTCGGTGACGGACACGCTCAGGCGGGCGTGGGGCATGGCCAGCGCCGCGAGCTCCTCGGTCACGGTCGCGGAGAGTCGCTCACCGGCGGCCCGACGGGCAGCGGACAGCTCCGTGCCGACCTCCGCCAGCTCGGAGCGAAGCCGCTGCGTGACGCCATGGAGCTCCTCGATCCGCTCGTCGGTGCCGTCGAGCTCGGTGAGCCGCTCCGCCGCTCGGTCGCGCCAGGCCAGCACCTCGTCGAGGGTGTCGCCGTACTTCCGCGTGAGGGCGGTCAGCGCGGCCCGCCGTTCGGAGACGGCCGCCAGCCGGGCCGGATCGGTTTCGATGCTCGACGCGTACGACGCGACGTCGGCGGCGAGGTCGGACAGCAGGTAGCTCACCTCGGCCACCCGGTCGGCCAGTCCGGCGATCTCGGGATCGTGCTCACGCACGCCGTCGAGGGCGGTGCGGGCTGACGCGGTGAGGCCCAGGGCGTCGGGCTGGTCGATGTCGTCGGTGGAGAGTGCTGATCGTGCCTCCTCGGCCGAGGACCTCAGCGTGTCGGCGTGACCGAGGCGTGCCTCCTCAGCCGCGAGCTCGGTGTCCTCCCCCGCGCTCGGCGACACAGCATCGACCTCGCCGACGCCGAACCGCAGCAGGTCCGCCTCGCGGGCTCGCTCCCGAGCGTTGGTCGTGACGTCGGTGAGCTCCCGCTCGGCCTCCCGCAGTGCCTCGAAGCAGGAGCGGTACCGCGCGAGCGGCTCTGCGATCGCCTCGCCGCCGAACGCGTCAACGGCATCCCGCTGGGCGCGGGGGCGCAGCAGTCGGTGCTGGTCGGACTGTCCGTGCATTGCCACCAGTGGCGCGGCCAGGTCCGCGAGCCTGCTGACCGGCACGGACGCGCCACCGACGAACGCGCGTGAGCGCCCCTCGGCGCTGACCGTGCGGCCGAGGACGACACGACGGTCCTCCAGCTCGCCGCCGACCTCGTCGACTCGGGCGTCCAGTCCGTGCAGCCCGTCGACGACCACTGTTCCCTCCACCCGGGCCATCCGGGCGCCGGTGCGGACCGCGCCACTGTCCGCTCGGCCGCCGAGGAGCAGGCCGAGGGCGGTCACGATCATGGTCTTCCCGGCGCCGGTCTCTCCGGTGATGACGGTCAGGCCCGGGCCCAGCTCGAGGTCCGACGAGTCGATGACACCGAGCGACCCGATCCGGATCTCCTCAAGCATCGACATCACCCGACCGACGCCCGCGCCAGCCCTCGACGGACAGGTCGAACTTGGCGACCAGCCGGTCGGTGAAGGGCGCCTCGTGCAGCCGTACCAGGCGGACCGGCTGCGCCCCGCTGCGCACCTCGATCCGGGCACCCGGTGGCAGCTCCACCGTTCGCCGACCGTCGCACCACAGCACTCCGGCTCCGTCGCTCCGCGTCAGCACCTCCACCGCGACCACCGAGGTCGGGGCGACGACGAGTGGCCGTGCGAAGAGGGCGTGCGCACTCAAC
>DASUQN010000009.1:0-5223 GCA_036280515.1 Intrasporangium sp.
GACATCCGCAGCAGTCGTCGTCCGTCGTGAGTTGGCAAGTCGTGAGTTGCGAAGTCGTGAGTTGCGAAGTCGTGAGTTGCGAAGTCGTGAGCGGGGAGACGTCAGGGGAGGAGGAGGCGACGACGATGGGTCGGGCCCGCCGGTGGCTGCGGTGGGTGCAGCCGCTAGGGGGAGCCATCGTCGTCGCCGCCCTGCTCTGGCGGGTCGGCCCCGGCGCAGTGGTCGATGCACTCAGAAGGATCGACGGCTGGTCCCTCGTCGCCGTCTCGGGCATCGCCCTGCTGACGACGGCGTGCACCTCGTGGCGCTGGGTCCTCGTGGCCCGCGGCCTCGGCCTGCACCTCTCCCTGCGAGAGGCGTTCACCGCGTCGTACCGGTCGCAGTTCCTCAACGTGTCGTTGCCCGGCGGCGTCCTCGGCGACGTCCACCGCGGGCTCCGCCAAGGGCGGGACACCGGCGAGGTCGGCCGGGCCCTGCGCTCGGTCGTCTGGGAACGCTCCGCGGGCCAAGCGGTGCAGGTCTGTCTCGCGGGCCTCGCCCTGCTCATCGTGCCGTCGCCCCTCCGGGGCCAGTTGCCCGCAGCTCCTGCCCTGCTCGGCATCGCGGCCATCGCCGCCCTCCTTGCCATCGCGCTGCTCGCCACCCGCCGGAGCCGATCCCGGGTGGGCCGCGGCCTCCACGCAGTGACGACCGACGTGCGTCATGCAGTCCTCGGGCGCCGGACCTGGCCAGGCGTCGTCGGGGCATCGATCGTGGCCGTCGCCGGTCACGTGGTCACGTTCCTCATCGCCGCTCGCACCGCCGGCATCGGCGCCTCGCCCCTCGGACTGGTCCCCATTGCGTTCGTCGTCCTCCTCGCCATGGCCCTCCCGGTCAACCTCGCCGGGTGGGGTCCCCGTGAGGGCGCGGCCGCATGGGCCTTCGGGGCAGCAGGGCTCGGCGCGGTCCAGGGATTCGCCACCGCGGTGGTTTACGGTGGGCTTGTGCTTGTGGCGAGCCTGCCGGGGGCCGTGATCCTCGCAGTCAGCAGTGTGCGCCGCGCCAGCCGAGACAGGTGGGTGCGGGGAGAGACCCATGCCTGACGTCCCTGACCGGCCTGACCAGAGAGACCTGCCTGACCGGCCGTACGTCCTGCTGAGCTGCGGCATGTCGATCGACGGCTACCTCGACAGCCCGGCGCTGCACCGGCTGCTGCTGTCCAACGAGGCAGACTTCGACCGGGTCGACGAGGAGCGCGCGGCCTCCGATGCGATCCTCGTCGGCGCCCAGACGATCCGCAGGGACAATCCACGCCTCCTCGTCCGGTCACCCGAGCGCCGGGCGGCCCGAGTGGCCCTGGGCCTGCCTCCCTCCCCGACGAAGGTGACGGTGACTCGTCGCGCCGACCTCGATCCGGGGTCGCGATTCTTTGCCTGCGACGATGCGGAGAAGCTCGTCTACTGCGCATCGACGGCGGTGGCCGAGGCCCGCGCCCGGGTCGGCGAGGCCGCGACGGTTGTCGACGCCGGGCAGCCCTGCAACCTCCACCGCGTCTGCGAGGACCTCGCCGCCCGGGGCGTCAGCCGTCTCATGGTCGAGGGCGGAGGGACGGTGCACACGCAGCTGCTCGCGACCGATCTTGCCGACGAGCTCCAGCTCGTCGTCGCACCCTTCTTCGTCGGCAGCTCGGAGGCCACGCGCTTCGTCGGAGACGGCGACTTCCCGTGGAACCCCGACCACCGCGCGACCTTGGCCGAGGTCCGCCAGATCGGCGACGTGGTGCTCCTGCGCTACGCGCTCTCGTCCCGATTCTCCATGAGCTGACAGGGGGAGCCCATGGCCGACCGCCTACCCGAGGCCACCATCCGCACCGCCGTCCCGGTGCCACTGTCCTTCTCCGACGGCTACGAGACGACCGCGCTGGCCTTCACCTTCGACGGGCTCGCCGACGGTCTCGAGCACGTCGCCCTCGGGCTGGGCGACCGGGCCGACCCGACCCGACGCGCCCGAGACGGCGCGTCCCCTCCGCTCATCCGCGTCCACAGCGAGTGCCTCACCGGAGACGTCTTCGGGAGCCAGCGGTGCGACTGCGGCCCGCAGCTGCGCGAGGGCGTGCAGCGGCTGTCCGAGACCGGTGGCTACCTGCTCTACCTGCGGCAGGAGGGGCGCGGCATCGGCCTCTACGCCAAGCTCGACGCCTACGTCCTGCAGGACTCGGGGCTCGACACCTATCAGGCGAACGTCGCCCTCGGCTTCGAGGAGGACGCGCGCGACTACGCCGTCGCGGCCCAGATGCTGCTCGCCCTGGGGGTGCCGAGAGTCGCCCTGCTGACCAACAACCCGGACAAGGCCGACCAGCTCGGTCGTCTCGGGATCACCGTGACGAGCCTCGTCGCGACCGGGGTCCACCTGTCTCCCGCCAACGCGCATTACCTGGCCACGAAGGCGACGCACGGCTCCCACACCCTCGACCTGCCCCCGACGGATGGCCTGGCGCACCGGACCCCACCAGAGTCCGAGGCGGGCTGACCGCCAGGCACGAAGGAGAGCGTCATGTCCACCACCGTGCTCTACATGTCGATGTCCCTCGACGGGTTCATCGCCGGACCGAACGCCGGGCCCGGCAACGGCCTCGGCGATCACGGAGAGCGGCTCCACGACTGGATTGGCCAGGGTGACGTCGAGTCAGCGGCGGACCGGCTCGACGACGCGGACCGCTCGACCATCGACGACTTCATGTCGACCGGGGCGGTGATCGCGGGTCGGGGAACCTTTGAGCCCGCAGGCGGGTGGCAGGGCGATCACCACGACGGGGTGCCCATCTTCATCGTCAGCCGGCACGAGCCGCCGGCGGAGTTCGCGGGCTACCCCAATGTGACCTACCTGAGCGACCTTTCCGAGGCGGTCCGGAGGGCCCGGGACGCGGCCGGCGACAAGGGCGTGCTCGTGCACGGGGCGTGGATCGCCCAGCGGATGCTCCAGGCCGGGCTCCTCGACGAGATCCAGATCCACCTCGTGCCCGTCCTGCTCGGCGAGGGGCGGCGCCTGTTCGAGCACCTCGGCGCCGAGCACATCGAGCTCGAGCCCGTCGCCGCGCGCCAGGGCCGCGAGGTCACCCACCTGCGCTACCGCGTGCGCCGGTGAACTCAGCCAGTCATTGAGTTCCCTTGCGCTGGAAGCGCGCTCAGCGGCATACGACCATGCCGTATGCCGCTGAGCCGGCACCCACGGTCACGTGACCTCCCGTCAGCATGTCGTCCACATGCACACAAGGCTGGTGGGGGACGTCGGGTCCGCAGAGACGGAGCCGTGCCCCCAGATGTGGTCGCCCGAGGGATCGACGCCAGGCCTCGTGACCCACATGGCACCCACCCACACGTCCGGCCCGTCGGGTGCGGACTCATCGTTCGTCGCCGGCTGCACCTCCTTGGCCGTGCGGAACCAGGCGTCGATGACGCTCTGGCCATCCCGGGTGTAGCGCGAGAGTTGGCGCCCCTCGTCCGTGTTGTCGAAGGTGATGGCGCCGTAGCCGAGCAGCGTGTGCAGGCCGTCGAAGGCGCCGTCCCATCTGCTCAGCACGTCGCCGCCACCGGGCGAGATGACGTCGTCCTGCAGCGGTCCGCACGCGGCGATGGCGAACCACTCGAGGTCGTTCTGGCCGTAGCGGTCGCCTGGCGTGTTCGGTGCCGCCCCGGGCACGCTCGGCGTGAGCAGGACGGACTGCTTCTTGCCCGGCACGCAGAGCACCCAGCCGTTCTGGTTGGCGTGCCCCGTGTAGAAGACGAAGTCGGCGGCGTCCACCCACGTGTCGTCGTCGGCGTTCCAGTCCGACTCCCAGGCGTTGAGGTCACCCCAGTTGAAGTTGACCTGCCACCCGTCGGCGCTCAGCCCGTCGACGAAGCCCTGGGCGTTCTGGGGGCTTCCGTTCAGCGGCGTCGACTGGTCGATCTGCTTGACCCAGCTGGTCCCGGCCTCGCTCGGGTTGACGGCACGCGAGGCGCGCGAGGCGCGCGAGACCACTGCCCGCTCGGTTCGCTCGTGCTGGGCCTCGAGCTGCGGGAAGAACGGGCCGTGCTCGGTGGCCGGGACGAAGGTGTGGCGCGCGGACACGGTCGAGGACCCCTGGCCGTCCGAGTGCTCGACCTGGAAGCGCGAGGTGAAGACCCACACGGGCGTCAGGAGCGTCTGGTCGACGTCGCCCGGCGCGAAGTAGTAGGCGAGGTAGGCGCGCTGGTCCTCGGGGGCGCCTTGGGCGCCGAGCCGGTCGAACGCCTCCCTGGCATCGAGTGCCTCCACGTTGAACGGCTCCCCCACCGGGCGGAACCCGCCGTGCGCGCCGATGAGCCGGCCCTCGTCGCCGAAGGTGAAGGTAAGCTTCCCGCCGCCACCGATCACGGGCAGCAGCGCCGGCTCCGAGTCGATGCCCGGGTTGCGGATGCCGAGCGTGAAGCGGGCCTGCGTGTCGAGCTGCCGGTGGCGTCGGTCCCTGGCCGCGCGGCGGCGCGGACGGGTCGCCAGATGGGTGCCTCCCGGCGAGAGCTCGATGAGCTCGACGAGGTCGCCGGTGCGAGGCGCGAGGCCGAGCCGGTCCATCAGCTCGCGCCCGAGCTGCGGCACGCGATCGACGGGAGGGAGCGTGGGCCTCAGCCATGGGTTGTGCAGCTGCGAGGCATCCGACGCATAGAAGGACCCCGAGGCGGTGAAGACCTCGAGCGTCCGGTTCTCGTCGGCCACCACGAGGCGGTCCTCGAGCTCGCGGACGTCCCCCTCGAGATCGAGAAGCCCGGCGGCCAGCTGGGCGACGCGGTCTCCGTCGAGCTCGGGCCTGCCGATCTCGAAGACGGGCAGCGGAATGGTCACGGTGGTTCTCCTTCGTCGCGCACAGTGCTGATGGGGAAAAGAGCCCGGCCGTGGCAGAGGTGATACGGCTCAACAGCGACCGAGATAGTGGGAAACCTGTCAGCCTGCCACCCCAGGGCGATCGCGCCAGCAACCGCGCCAGAAGTGGATCGCCAGCGAGGGCACGTCAATGCCGTCCTCCCTCGGGCACCGTCACTGCGCGTTGGACAGGGAGGTCACACGTTCGCCGGGATGTAGTGGGCAGGCGCAGGAGGCTCGCTGCCGGGGCGGGGACGGCGGCGCAGGTGGTAGGCGATGGCCAGGACAACCACGACCGGCCCCCACACCCCGAGCGGAGCCGTACAGATCATCGCGAGCGCGTTCCACCACCCGTTGTCGTAGGAG
>DASUQN010000010.1:0-5080 GCA_036280515.1 Intrasporangium sp.
TGAGGCCGCCTACGGCAGCGTCGGTATCGCGGTCGTGCTCAGCGTGTTCGCGCCGCGGCTGCGGGCCTCGCTCTCGGGTGCGTTCATGGCCGGCGGCTCGTTCGGGTCGGTCCTCGGTGTCTTCCTCGGCGGCATCCTGGCGGTCCAGCTGGGCTGGCGCGGCTCGTTCGCCGTGATGGCGATCGTCGGCCTCGTCCTCGTCGCGCTGTACTGGCTGCTGGTCAACGACCGCAAGCTCGCTCGCAACCAGCACCCCGGCAACATCCCAGCCGAGCCCGTCTCGGCCACGCCGCAGCGCGCGAAGCTGCGCACCCTGGTCTCCACCCCAGCCGTCATCTGCGCGTACGTGGGCAGCGGCCTGCAGCTGTTCGTCGCCGGCGCGCTCTTCGCCTGGCTGCCCAGCTACCTCGGCCGCGCGTACCACCTTGCGCCGAACAAGGCCGGCATCGGCGCTGCCGGGTTCATCCTGCTCATGGGCGCCGGGATGATCATCTGCGGCATGGTCACCGACCGGCTCACGCGGCGCCTCCCGATCCGGAAGTGGACGACCGCGCTGGTCTATGCATCGCTGTCTCTCGTGCTGCTGCCCCTGGGCTTCGCCCAAGACCCCGGCACGCTGCAGCTCGTCCTCATCGGCGCCGGTGCGTTCTTCGCGGCGGGCACGGCTGGTCCGGCGGGCGCGATGGTCGCGAACCTGACCCCGGCCTCCATCCGCTCCACGGCCTTCGGGACGTTGACCCTGGCCAACAACCTGCTCGGCCTGGCCGCCGGCCCGTTGGTGGTCGGGATCCTCGCCGACCAGATGGGCCTCGTCGACGCGATGAAGATCGTCCCCTTCATCTCGGTCCTGGTCATCGTGGCGCTTCTCATCGGACGCCGCGCCTACCCGAGCAGCATCCGCCGAGCCGGCAACATCGCCTCGGCCTGACCCCACCACAGAAGGAGACCCGGCATGATGCCTCGGGAACCACACACCACCACCGTCATCGTGCCGGGTCTCCGGGGACACGTCGAAGACCACTGGCAGACGCTGCTCGCGGCCAAGCTGCCGAACGCGGTCGTCGTGCCCTCGTTCACCCGCGACAAGCGCGACCTGGCCGGCCGCGTCGCCGACCTCCACCAGGTCATCTCGGACGCCAACACCCCCGTCACCATCGTCGCCCACAGCGCCGGTGTGCTCACCACGGTGCACTGGGCCCTTCGACACGACCTGCCGGTCCGTGGCGCGCTTCTCGCCACACCTCCCGACCTCGCCAGACCCCTCGGGCCGCTGTACCCGTCGCTGGCCGAGCTGCAAGACAGCGGCTGGCTCCCCATCCCCTTGGCACCGCTCAGGTTTCCCACCATCGTGGCGGCCAGCACGAACGACGTGCTCGGCGACGTCGAGCACGTCCGGGCCATGGCCCGCGCATGGGGCAGCCACCTCATCGACATCGGACCCGTCGGCCATCTCAACCCCGCAGCCGGGTACGGCGAGTGGCTCGGAGCGGAGGCCCTCCTCGGGATCCTCAACGGAAGCGTGCCGACACATCATCACACCGGTCACGTGCCCCTGAGTCCCGCTTCCGGCCATCCGCCAAGCCTGCGGCTTCCCGTCTACAACCCAGCTCCGGGGCAGTCTTCCAATTCCCTTACCTGAGACAAGTTTTGGCCTCAAGCATGCCCTTGCCCCTTGTCCGAAACGGAACAGGGTCCTGTCCACATCGGTAACGCGTCGATGAGCGGGAGCACCTACCTTCATATCAGAACAGCCGCTCACCTCTGAAGCGGCTGGCCGGCCAGGCGCGATGCCAGGGCGGACGCGACAGCCGCGTCTCCTGCTCGCCCGGTCGGCCTCATCCTGTCAGCCAGCATCCAAGGATCTCCACATGCTCAACCTGTCCGTACTCCTCGAGGACACCGCCCGCCGCCACCCCGACCGCGACGCGGTCGTGCTGGGGGACGTCCGCCTCGACTACAAGAGCCTGAACGCGCTCGCCAACCAGGTCGCGAACCTGCTCGTCAGCCGCGGCATCCGACCCGGTGACAAGGTGGCGCTCTCGTGCCCCAACCTGCCCCACTTCCCCGCCATCTACTACGGGATCCTGAAGACGGGCGCCGTCGTCGTGCCGCTGAACGTGCTCCTCAAGGGTCGTGAGGTCGCCTACCACCTCGAGGACTCGGACGCGAAGGCGTACATCTGCTTCGAGGGCACTCCCGAGCTCCCGATGGGTTCGGAGGGGTGGGCCGGCTACAACCAGGCGGAGTGTGAGACGTTCTTCCTCGTCACCGCGACGAACGGGGCCGACTCGCCCATCGACGGTGCGCAGACGCTGGGAGCGGCGCTCGCCGACCAGCCTTCGACGTTCGAGACCGCCGTGACGGAGGCGACGGACACTGCGGTGATTCTCTATACCAGCGGCACGACCGGTCAGCCGAAGGGCGCGGAGCTGTCGCATGCCAACCTGCTGCTCAACGCCCTGACGTGCAACCGGCAGTTCGGCGTCGCCGACCAGGAGGTGCACCTGATCACCCTGCCGCTGTTCCACTCGTTCGGTTCGACGGTGCAGATGAACGCCGGTTTCGCTGTCGGCGCGACGCTCGTGCTGCTGCCCAGGTTCGACGCCGAGAAGGCCGTTGCGCTGCTGCAGAAGGAGAAGGTCACCTTCTTTGCCGGCGTGCCGACGATGTACTGGGGACTCCTCGGTGCCCTCACCGACGACGTCGACGTCGACCTGATCGCGTCGAACCTGCGCATCGCAGTCTCCGGTGGCGCCAGCCTGCCGGTGGAGATCATCAGGCAGTTCAAGGACCGCTTCCACGTGCAGATCCTGGAGGGCTACGGCCTCTCGGAGACCTCGCCGCTCGCGACCTTCGCGGACCGGGACTGCGCGCCGCGACCCGGCTCGATCGGCGTGCCGATCTGGGGCGTCGAGTGCCGGCTCGTTGACGATGACTGGAACGTCGTCGAGGGCACGGACAGGATCGGGGAGATCGCGATCCGCGGCCACAACGTCATGAAGGGCTACTACAACCGCCCCGAGGCCACCGCCGAAGTCCTGCGTGACGGCTGGTTCCGCACCGGCGACCTGGCCCGGCGTGACGAGGACGGCTTCTACTACATCGTCGACCGCGCCAAGGACATGATCATCCGCGGCGGTTTCAACGTGTACCCCCGTGAGATCGAGGAAGTGCTCATGACGCACCCCGAGGTCTCGCTCGCAGCCGTCGTCGGTGTCCCCCACGACTCGCACGGCGAAGAAGTCAAGGCGTTCGTCATCCGCGAGCCCGGGGCCGACGTGTCCGCGCAGGAGCTGCTGTCCTGGGGCAAGGACCAGATGGCCGCCTACAAGTACCCGCGCATCGTCGAGTTCGTCAGCACCCTGCCGATGACCTCGACCGGCAAGATCCTCAAGCGCGAGCTGGCGGTGGACTGATCCCATGACGACGACGACGGTCAGCGGGGAGGTGGAGGTTCTCGACCCGCCCCGCCCCACCTGGCTCGCCGGCGCCCAGGTTTTCGCCGCCCTTGCCCTCGGACTCGGTGGCGCGATCCTCGGTCACCGGCTCGTCCCGCAGGTCGGAGTGCTCACGTGGGCGATCGGGCTGGGCGTCGCCGCTGCGAACCTCGGGCTCCTTCCTCGGTCGGGGACGCGACAGCTGGGCCAGGTGACCAAGAAGCTCCTCCGCGTGGGCATCGTCCTGCTCGGCTTCTCGGTCTCCTTCGCGTCGATCACCGCGCTCGGTCTGCCCGTGATCGCCGTCGTGGCGGTGAGCCTGATCGCCACGCTCGTCTTCACGACCTGGCTCGGGCGGCGCATGGGGCTGAGCCCGGCGCGGAGCCTGTTGGTCGGCACCGGCACCGCGATCTGTGGGGCCTCGGCGATCGCCGCGATGGAGGATACCGCTCGCGCCGACGAGGAGGATGTCACCGCAGCGATTGCGATGGTGACCCTGTTCGGGACCTTGGCGCTCATCCTTCTTCCCCTGCTCCAAGGGCCGCTCGGGCTCACCGATGCCCAGTTCGGCATCTGGGCGGGAGCCAGCGTCCACGAGGTCGGCCAGGTCGTGGCCGCCGCCAGCCCTGCGGGGGCGGCCGTCGTGGCGATCGCCGTCGTCGTCAAGCTCGCCCGTGTCGTGATGCTGGCTCCGGTCGTGGCCGCCGTCAGCCTGGTGCAGCGGCTCACTCGGCCGGCCGCCTCCAACGAGGCTGGTCGGACGCCTCTGGTCCCCCTCTTCGTGCTGGGCTTCCTCGCCTGCGTGGCGCTGAGGAGCACCGGTCTGGTGCCGGAGGCCGTGCTCGGCGGGATCGCAAACGTCCAGGTCGCGGCGCTCGGTGCCGCACTGTTCGGGATGGGCTGCAGCGTCAAGGTCGCATCGCTCCTCCGTCGGAGCGGGGCCGTCATGGTCGTGTCAACTCTGGGAACGCTCCTCATCGGTGGCGTGTCCCTGGCCGGGATCCTTCTCGTTACCGGCCGCTGAATCTCAAGGTAGGAAGCACATGGACACAGTTGTCTTGTCGGCCGCCGACGCGGTGACCGACGTGGAGAGCGGCGCGCCACTGGCCGCCGGTGGAGCGCTCGCGACGGCGTTGGCGCGGACCCCCGACCTCATCCATCGGAGCGGCTCGCTCGCCGCCGAGGTCGCGGCGGCCGTGGTCGGCCGGTCGACGATCGAACCGGAGAAGGGAGACCGACGGTTCACCGACCCCGCGTGGTCCTCACACCCGGTCTACCGCAGGCTCAGCCAGGCCTACTTGGCGGTCGAGCGGTCGATCGGCGCGGCGGTCGAGGACGCCGACATCGACTGGCCCACCCGGGAGCGCGCACGGTTCGCGGCGGGCATCCTGGCCACTGGCCTGTCCCCGACCAACACGCTCGCCGGCAACCCGACCGCACTCAAGCATGCATTCGATACCGCTGGGATGAGCCTGGTCCGTGGCGGGCGCAACCTGTTGGCCGACCTCAAGCACAACCGGGGTATGCCGCGACAGGTGGACTCCACGCCGTTCGTCGTCGGCGAGAACGTCGGTGCCACACCGGGCCAGGTCGTCTTCCGCAACGAGGTCCTCGAGATCATCCAGTACACGCCCACCACCCCG
>DASUQN010000011.1:0-3948 GCA_036280515.1 Intrasporangium sp.
TAGTTGACCTGGATGCCGGACTGCTTGGTGAACGCGTCGAGCGTCGGGCGCGACTTCTCGTCCTCGGAGACGTCGATGTACTGGGTCCAGTTGGACCAGTTGACGACCTTCTCGGTGTCGCTCAGGTCCTGGGCCGCCTTGGCCGAGGGAGCCGCGCCGCCCGCGGTTCCGTTGGGGGTGGACGGGTTGCGTCCCTCTGAGCCGCACGCGGCGAGGAAGGCCGCAGCGCCGAGCCCGGCGGCGCCCATCATCGCCGATCGGCGGCTCACCAGTCCGCGGGTGAGGGCTGCGCGGAAGGCGAGGTTGTCGTTGCCCGCGGACGGGCCGTTCGAGTTGTCAGTCATGAGGTGTTGGCTCCCGGGAGTGATGCGGTTTGTGGGGGATCCGTGCCGGATGCCGCTCAGCCGGCTCGCGAGGTGAGGTGACCTTGGGAGCGAGCTCAGCGGCATACGTCAAAGTACTGGGTCGTGGATCACGAGTTGATATTGGCCATGACATGCTTGATGCGGGTGTAGTCCTCGAACCCGTACATCGACAGGTCCTTGCCGTAGCCGCTGTGCTTGAAACCCCCGTGTGGCATCTCGGCGACGATCGGAATGTGGGTGTTGATCCAGACGGCACCGAAGTCGAGCCGCTTGCTGACGCGCATGGCACGACCGAAGTCCTTCGTCCACACGCTCGACGCCAGACCGTACTGCACGTCGTTGGCCCAGGCCACCGCGACGTCCTCGTCGGTGAACTGCTGCACCGTGATGACCGGGCCGAAGATCTCGGTCTGGATCTGCTCGTCCTCCTGCCGCAGCCCCGCGAGGACGGTCGGCTCGAAGAAGTAGCCCTCGCCGAGGCCCTTGACCCGCGAGCCGCCGGCGACGACTCGGGCGTGGTCGGGCAGCCGGTCGATGAAGCCGGAGACGTGCGCCACCTGGTTCGGGTTGTTGACCGGTCCGAACGCCGCCTCGTCGTCATCGGGCATGCCGACCTTGACCGAGGACGCGGCGTACTCGCCGAGGGCGGCGACGAAGTCGTCGTGGATCCGGGGGCCGGCCAGGACGCGGGTCGCGGCGGTGCAGTCCTGTCCCGCGTTGAAGTAGCCCGCACCGGCGATGCCCTCGACGGCGGCCTCGAGGTCGGCGTCGTCGAAGACGATGACCGGGGCCTTGCCGCCGAGCTCGAGGTGGACCCGCTTGAGACGGCGTGCCGCGCTCTCGGCGACCTGCATGCCGGCACGGATCGAGCCGGTGATGGCGACGAGGGCCGGCGTGTCGTGCTCGACGAGCCTGCGGCCCGTGTCCCGGTCACCGGTGACGACGTTGAACGTCCCCTCCGGGAGGAACTCGGACGCGACCTCCGCCAGCAGAAGCGTCGTCTCGGGTGTCGTGTCCGACGGCTTGAGGACGATCGTGTTGCCCGCCGCGAGCGCAGGGGCGATCTTCCACATTGCCATCATCATCGGGTAGTTCCACGGGGTGACCTGGCCGACGACGCCGATCGGCTCGCGGCGGATCCAGGAGGTGTGGCCGGCCAGGTACTCGCCCGCCGACTTGCCCTCGAGCACGCGCGCGGCCCCGGCGAAGAAGCGCAGCTGGTCGACCATCGGGGGAACCTCCTCCGACGCCGTCAGCGCGTGCGGCTTGCCGGTGTTCTCCGCCTCGAGGCGGACGAACTCGTCGGCCCGGGCCTCGATGGCGTCGGCGAACTTGAGCAGGGCCTGCTGCCGCTCGCTCGGCGTCGCCTCCCCCCAGGTCTCGAAGGCCTTGGCCGCGGACGCGTAGGCGCGGTCGACGTCGGCCCCGGAACTCACAGGGGCCTTGGCGACCACCGCTGCCGTGGCCGGGTTGACGATGTCGATCATGGTGTCGGCGTCGCTGTCGACGTACTGGCCACCGATGAAGTTGCGGAGCTGGCGAACCTCGGAAGTCATGCGCGCACTCTAACCACGAAACCTCCTGATTCGGAATAGATCGGCAGGTGAATCTTCGGAATCAGTCGTTGACCGCCTTGCCAAGCGTGCGTTTCACCCGTCAAGATCACACCATGTCGACGAGAGTGACCGCTGGGAACGGCGCATCGGAGCGCCCGTCCGCCACCCGCGACCCCCGCGCCGGCGCGAACGGCCGTGCCGGGAAGTCGCCTCACCTCGACGCCGTCTCCAAGGCCATCATCGAGCAGCTCCAGCACGACGGACGCAAGTCCTACGCGTCGATCGCGGCCGAGGTCGGCCTCTCCGAGGCAGCGGTTCGGCAGCGGGTCCAACGGCTGCTCGATGCCGAGATCATGCAGATCGTCGCGGTGACCGACCCGCTCCAGGTGGGCTTCCTCCGCTCGGCCATGATCGGCCTGCGGGTGTCCGGGGACATGACGCAGGTCGCCGACGCCCTGACCGCGATGGAGGAGGTCGACTACGTCGTCACGACCGCGGGCAGCTTCGACATCCTCGCCGAGGTCGTCTGTGAGGACGACGACCACCTCCTGGACCTGCTGACCAAACGGATCCGGGTCCTCCCGAACGTCACCGCCACGGAGACGTTCGTCTACCTGAAGCTGAACAAGCAGCTCTACAACTGGGGTACACGATGACACTCAACCCGAACGACGTCTGGGAGCCCTCCTCGGACCAGCGCACTCCCGCGGGAACGCTGCTCTCCGAGGCGGCCCGTGACCACCTGTGGATGCACTTCACGCGCCACTCCGTGTTCGAGGAGCCCGGCTCCGGCGGGCTCGGTCACGCCGTTCCCATCATCACCAGGGGTCAGGGGTGGAAGATCTGGGACGACCGTGGCAACGAGTACATCGACGGCCTGGCCGGTCTCTTCGTCGTCCAGGTCGGCCACGGGCGCGAGGAGCTCGCCGAGGCGGCGGCCAAGCAGGCGCGCGAGCTGGCGTTCTTCCCGCTCTGGTCGTACGCCCACCCCAAGGCCATCGAGCTGGCCGAGCGCCTGGCCGGCTACGCCCCCGGCGACCTCAACCGAGTGTTCTTCACGACGGGCGGGGGAGAGGCCGTCGAGTCGGCGTGGAAGCTCGCCAAGCAGTACTTCAAGCTGACCGGCAAGCCGACCAAGCACAAGGTCATCTCGCGGTCGGTGGCCTACCACGGCACCCCGCAGGGCGCCCTCTCGATCACCGGCATCCCCGGTGCCAAGGAGATGTTCGAGCCGCTCGTCCCGGGCGCGTTCAAGGTGCCGAACACCAACATGTACCGCGCGCCGGAGCACCTGCGCGACGACGAGAAGGCCTTCGGCCGGTGGGCGGCGGACCGGATCGCCGAGGCCATCGAGTTCGAGGGGCCGGACACCGTCGCGGCGGTCTTCCTCGAGCCGGTGCAGAACTCCGGTGGCTGCTTCCCGCCGCCGGCCGGGTACTTCGAGCGGGTCCGGGAGATCTGCGACGAGTATGACGTCCTGCTCGTCGCGGACGAGGTCATCACCTCCTTCGGGCGGATCGGGTCGATGTTCGCGTCGATCGACTTCGGGTTCCAGCCCGACATCATCACGTGCGCCAAGGGGATGACGAGCGGCTACTCCCCCATCGGCGCGATGATCGCGAGCGACCGCCTCTTCGAGCCGTTCAAGAAGGGGACGACGTACTTCCCGCACGGCTACACCTTCGGTGGCCACCCCGTCTCGGCCGCCGTGGCCCTGGCGAACCTCGACATCTTCGAGCGCGAGGGCCTGAACGACCACGTCAAGTCGCAGGCGCCGGCCTTCAAGGCGACGCTGGACCGGCTGCTCGACCTCCCACTCGTCGGCGACGTCCGCGGGGCCGGGTTCTTCTACGGGATCGAGCTCGTCAAGGACAAGCAGACGCGCGAGACCTTCGACGAGGCGGAGTCCGAGCGCCTGCTGCGCGGCTTCCTCTCCAAGGCCCTCTTCGACGCCGGGCTGTACTGCCGAGCCGACGACCGCGGGGACCCCGTCGTGCAGCTCGCGCCGCCCCTGATCATCGGCCAGG
>DASUQN010000012.1:0-3168 GCA_036280515.1 Intrasporangium sp.
CGTCGTGGACACGGTCGGTGCCGGTGACGCCTTCTGCGGTGCGCTTGCGGCTGCCCTCGCCGCCGGAACGGACCGGCAGGCCGCGCTCGAGGCGGCGAACCGGGCCGGCGCCGAGGCGGTCCAGTGGTCCGGCGCCCAGCCCGACGCCGCATTGTGAGTCGACCGCCGATCGCCGGCGGGAGCACACTGGACCATGGCCACCCGCATGCGGCAAGTGATCCTGCGAGCTCTCCCGGACCTCCGCGTCCACCCGGTCGGCAAGTGGGTTCGGGCCAGCGCTTTCGGCCGGATCATCGTTGATAGCCGCCGCGTCCAGCTCGTGTGGGAGCCGAGGCGTGTCGTCGGGTCCTACGCCGTGCCCGACGAGGACGTCGCCGGCGAGCTCGTCCCTGCAGAGGGGGATGCAGCGGCCGAGCACCCAGTGCCGATCGGCGACGACGGCCCGCCCGTCCTCGATCCACACACCCCCTTCGGTGCCCACACCACCCCGGGCACACCCCTGACGGTCCGCACGGAGGGGGGCGACCTGCCGGGGGCGGCCTTCCGTCCCGATGACCCGGACCTGGCCGGGTACGTCGTGCTCGACTGGGACGCGTTCGCGCAGTGGTACGAGGAGGACGAGCCGGTTCTCGGGCACCCGCGCGACCCGTTCGACCGGATCGACTGCCTCAGGTCCAGCCGCCACGTCGTCATCGCCAGCGACGGGGTCACCCTCGCCGACACGACCCGTGCGACGTTGCTCTTCGAGACGCCGCTGCCGACGCGCTACTACGTGCCGCGCGAGGACGTGGCCATGGACCTGCTCGACCGGACCGACTCGCACACTGTCTGCGCGTACAAGGGCGAGGCCTCGTACTGGTCCGCCCGCGTCGGCGACGCCGTGCTGCCCGACATCGCCTGGTCGTACGAGGAGCCGCGCCACGACGCTGCGCCGGTCGCTGGACTCATCGCCTTCTACACCGAGAAGCTCGACCTCACCGTCGACGGCGAGCCGCAACGCCGGCCGCGGACGCCGTGGTCGTAGTCACGCCACCTCGACGACGAGGACAACCTGGGCGCCGGCGACGCGCGTGACGACAAGCGTCGCCTCCGAGCCGCCCCTGCCACGCCCGGTCATCTTCAGCTGTCGGCGCAGCAGGTCGGCGTCGAGCGTGACACCGCGCTTCTTGATCGTCACCCGGTCGTGACCGCGGTCGCGCAGCCATCGCGACAGTGCCTTGCGGGACAATGGCATCGCCTCGATGACGCGGTAGCGCTTCGCCCAGCCGATGTCGTATGCCGCTGAGCCCGTCACGTAGCCCACGCCGGCTCCCAGCTCGGTGCCGTCCACGGCGGCGGCCAACGCGCCCGTGAGTCCGGCGCGGGTGATCGCTCGATCCGGCTCGTAGAACCACTCGCCCAGGTCGGTGAGAGTCGGCAGGTGCGGGGCGTCGGAGGCGGGGGCCGCGTCAGCCTCGGTCACGACGTGGGTGGCCGTGGCGGAGCACACGGCAGCGGTTCGGCCAGGGTTGATCGCCAAGGGCCCCCACCAGATGGCGCACTCGACCACCTCGCCGTCCCACGAGCTCCACTGCGCTTCGGCGCCGTCCGGGATCGCGGCGTGCGGGAAGGATGGCGAGAGCTTGGCGCCGGTGGCCGGAGTGTCCGCGGCGAAGGCCTGGACTTCCTGCCACGTCGGCGAGATCGCGTCGAGCGAGAAGACCCGCTTCGTCCGGCCGCGGACGTCGGCGAGCCCCGCGACTCGCCGAGCCGGGTCCAGCCAGACACCGAGATGACGGGCGGCCTCGCCGAGCGGGAGCCGCACCTCGTCGGCGCGGGCGTGCGTCACGCGGGCGGACGGCCAGTGGCGCAGGTTCGCGGCGGCGATCCGGGCGGTCGCGGGATCGGCGTCGACCGCTCGCACGACGAGGTCGAGCCCGGCGAAGGCCATGGCGTCCGCGCCGATCCCGCAGCCGAGGTCGAAGACCTCGCGCACGCCCGCTGACGCAAAGCGGTGGGCGTGGCGTGCGGCGAGGGGGAGGCGGGTGGCCTGCTCCAGGCCGTCGGGCGTGAAGAGCATGCCGGCCGCGAAGTCCCCGAACTTGTCGACCGCCTTGGCACGGAGACGCGACTGGGACATGGCGGCGGCCACGAGATCGGGGTCGTAGGCCTCGCGCAGCTTCTCCTGGAGGTGGAGTGCGGTCGACTCGTCGTAGGCCGGCAGGGACTGGAGCAGCGCCCAGCCCTCTCCTGTGGCGAGGCGGTCCACCATCGCTGCGTCCATGGCCGCATCCTCGCAGGCACCGGGCCACAGGCCGTGGGCTTGAGTGTGCGAAACCGGGAATCGGGCATGCACGGGGGCAGGCCGTTCACGGCCGTGAGCCCCCGTGTGTTGGCACTCGACTTGACCGAGTGCTAATGACATACCTAGATTTCTGCTTGTTGGCACTCTCACCTCGAAAGTGCCAGTTCTCTCCGGGACGACGGTCGACCCCCGCGACGGCGGCCTGACTCACGGAGGCCAGAACGCGTCCACACCCGTACATCGACATCCCGAAGGGAAGGTCACCACCGTGTCGGTTGAAATCAAGCCGCTCGAAGACCGCATCGTCGTCAAGTCCCTCGAGGCGGAGCAGACCACTGCGTCCGGCCTCGTCATCCCGGACACGGCGAAGGAGAAGCCGCAGGAGGGCGAGGTCCTCGCCGTCGGCCCCGGCCGCTGGAACGAGGACGGCGACCAGCGCGTCCCGCTCGACGTCAAGGTTGGCGACAAGGTCATCTACAGCAAGTACGGCGGCACCGAGGTCAAGTACGGCGGCGAGGAGTACCTCATCCTCTCCGCCCGCGACGTTCTCGCCGTCGTCGGCTGAGCATCGACCCAGCTGCACCACATGCTTTGACCGCACCCCGGTGACGCCCCTCGGGGTCGTGCCGGGGTGCGGCTCGTTCGCCCACCGTTTCGCGCATCACCAGCCAGAAGGAACACCATGGCAAAGCAACTGGAGTTCGACGACTCCGCACGCAAGTCGCTCGAGCGCGGCGTCGACGCGCTCGCCAACGCCGTCAAGGTGACGCTCGGCCCCAAGGGCCGCAACGTCGTCATCGACAAGAAGTGGGGTGCCCCCACCATCACCAACGACGGCGTCACGATCGCGCGCGAGATCGAGCTCGAGGACGTCTTCGAGAACC
>DASUQN010000013.1:0-6350 GCA_036280515.1 Intrasporangium sp.
GCGTACTCGCCCCTCGCCCGTCTCACCTGGGCCTGCGACACGGGGTCGGACAGGAGGGCGACGAGAGCGCGCTGGAGCAGTCGACTCGTCCAGCCCTGGCCCAGTGCCCGCGCGTGCCGGATCGGGGCGAGCACCGAGGCGGGCCCGCTCACGGCGGCCAGCCGCAGGTCTGGGCCGTAGGACTTGCTGAAGCTGCGGATGTGGAGCACCCGGTCGGGCAGCCACTCACCGAGGCTCAGGTCGCGGGAGGTGGCGATGTCTCCGGCCGAGTCGTCCTCGATGACGAGGACGGACGTCGGCGCGAGCAGCGAGGCGAGGCGCCTGGCCCGCGTCGGAGTGATCGAGACGCCGGTCGGGTTCTGGCCGCGCGGCTGGATCACGATGGCAACCGGCTTGCGTGACAGGCCTGCCGCGACGTCGTCCAGGACGGGGCCGCTGTCGTCCAGCCCCACCGGTTCCACGTCGACACCACGGTCCTCGAGCAGGTCGAGCAGGGGCGGGAAGCCGGGGTTCTCGACGAGAACCCGGTCGCCCGGCCGGAACAGGGTGCGCGTGATGAGGTCCAGGGCATCCATCGCCCCGTCCACGACCAGCAGGTCATCGACCATGCACGGCCAGTCGGCCCGCAGGGCGTCGCGGAGCTCTGGCAGCACGGGATCGTCGAGATAGCTGCTCGGGGCGGCCTCTCCGCCGACCTGCCTGGGCAGGAGGCGCAGGTCTGGCAGCAGTCTGGGATCGGGCACACCGGTGGACAGGTCGAGGCGGCTGCCGGGTTGATGGCGCAGCGCGGTCGTGTAGCGCGCACCACCCAACCTGTCCGGGGCAACCGTGGTGCCCCGGCGCCCGTCCGAGCGGATTGCGCCGGAGCGGGCGAGCAGCTGCCAGGCCGAGCTGACGGTGGTGGGCGAGACCATGAGCTCCTCGGCCACGCGCCGGATCGGCGGCAGCTGGTCGCCAGGCGACAACACCTCGTCGCGAATGGCACGGGAGACCGCTTGTGCCAGCCCCTTGGCGGTAGGGGAGTCGAGTCGCGCCTCGAGAGCCGACAACAGGTCACGCATGTTTGTAATGTAGCAATACGACCTTTGTGTGGCTACAGGCTGGCACGTACTCTCGACTCATGACGAAGACCTCTGCACCGACCACCTCCACCATTGACCACTGGGTCTCCGGAGCACGGGTGCCCGGCTCCTCGGGTCGCACGGCACCGGTCCACGACCCAGCCACGGGCCAGGTGACGGCCCACGTCGCCCTCGCCTCCGCGGCCGAGGTCGACGCTGCTGTCAAGACCGCGGTCGCCGCCGCCCAGGAGTGGCGCACGTCGTCGCTCTCACGTCGCGCCGCCGTCCTCTTCAACTTCCGCGAGCTGCTCCACGAGCGCACCGACGAGCTGGCCGCGATCATCACCTCGGAGCACGGCAAGGTGCTCTCCGACGCGGCTGGGGAGATCGCTCGGGGCCTCGAGAACGTCGAGTTCGCAACCGGCGTCCCGCAGCTGCTCAAGGGCGGGTTCAGCGAGCAGGCGTCGACCGGTGTGGACGTGTACAGCATGCGACAGCCGCTCGGCGTCGTCGCGGGCATCACGCCGTTCAACTTCCCGGCGATGGTGCCGCTCTGGATGTGCGCCAACGCGATCGCGTGCGGCAACGCCTTCGTCCTGAAGCCGAGCGAGAAGGACCCCTCAGCCTCCCTGTTCATCGCCGAGCTGTGGAAGGAGGCGGGCCTGCCCGATGGCGTCTTCACCGTGATCCACGGTGACAAGGAGGCCGTGGACACGCTCCTCGACCATGAGGACATCGCGGCCGTCAGCTTCGTCGGGTCGACGCCGATCGCCAAGTACATCTACGAGCGCGGCACGGCCAACGGCAAGCGGGTCCAGGCGCTCGGCGGCGCAAAGAACCACGCCCTGGTGCTGCCCGACGCCGACGTCGACATGGCTGCGGACGCGATGGTCTCGGCCGCCTACGGCGCTGCTGGCGAGCGCTGCATGGCGCTGTCCGTCGCGGTCGCGGTCGGTGAGGTCGCGGACGACCTCGTCTCCGCGATCCGGGACCGACTCCCGTCGCTCAAGGTCGGCGCAGGCAGTGAGCCCGGCACCGACATGGGCCCGCTCATCACCCGCGAGCACCGGGACAAGGTTGCGGGCTACATCGGCGCCGGAGCCGAGGCCGGCGCGAAGGTCGTCGTCGACGGACGCGAGCAGGACGTGCCCCAGGACGGCTTCTTCCTCGGCATGACCCTGCTCGACGAGGTGACCCCGGAGATGACGGTGTACACCGATGAGATCTTCGGACCGGTCCTGTCGGTCGTGCGGGTGGCGACCTTCGACGAGGGCCTGGCCCTGATCAACGCGAACCAGTACGCCAACGGCACCGCGATCTTCACCCGGGACGGGGGTGCCGCACGCAGGTTCAAGAACGAGGTCGAGGTCGGGATGGTCGGCGTCAACGTGCCCATCCCCGTCCCCGTCGCGTACTACTCCTTCGGCGGCTGGAAGGACTCGCTCTTCGGCGACACGCACATGTACGGGCCCGAGGGCATCAACTTCTACACCCGGGGCAAGGTCGTGACGGAGCGCTGGCCCGACCCGGCCACCTCGACCGTCGACCTCGGCTTCCCCCGCACCCGCTGAGAGACAGGCAGACTCATGACTGACACGCACACCACGGCACGGGGGTCGCTCTCCGAACGGCTGGACGGCATGAGCCCGGAAGAGGTCTACCGGCTCGACCGACAGCACGTCTTCCACTCGTGGTCGGCGCAGGCTCTCATCGAGCCCCTGCCGATCCAGCGGGCCCAGGGCTCGTACTTCTGGGACTACGAGGGCAGGCGGTACCTCGACTTCAGCTCGCAGCTGGTCAACATCAACATCGGATACCAGCACCCGAAGGTCGTCGCAGCGATCCAGGAGCAGGCGGCCCGCCTCACGACGATCCAGCCGGCGTTCGCCAACGACGCCCGCAGCGAGGCAGCCCGCCTCATCACGGAGGTCGCCCCCGAGGGGCTCGACTGCGTCTTCTTCACCAATGGCGGCGCCGAGGCCAATGAGAACGCGCTCCGCATGGCTCGCCTGCACACCGGTCGGCACAAGGTGCTCGCGACCTACCGGAGCTACCACGGCGCCACCGGCGGCTCGATCACGCTGACGGGCGACCCGCGTCGCTGGCCGTCCGAGCCGGGCCAACCGGGGATCGTCCACTTCTGGGGCCCGTACACGTACCGCTCCGCGTTCCACTCCGAGAACGAGGAGCAGGAACGCGATCGCGCTCTGGCCCACCTGCGCGACACGCTCATGGTGGAGGGGCCGCACACGGTCGCCGCGATCATCCTCGAGACGGTCGTGGGGACCAACGGCATCCTCGTCCCCCCGGATGGCTATCTCGAGGGAGTGCGTGCCCTGTGCGACGAGCACGGCATCATGCTCATCGCTGACGAGGTGATGGCTGGCTTCGGGCGCTGCGGCGAGTGGTTCGCCGTCGACCACTGGGGCGTCCGGCCTGACCTGATCACGTTCGCCAAGGGGGTCAACTCCGGCTACGTGCCACTGGGTGGCGTCGTGCTCTCGGACGACGTGGCCGCCTCGTTCCAGGAGCGGGCCTACCCGGGCGGCCTGACCTACTCCGGCCACCCCCTCGCGTGCGCCTCCGCGGTGGCGTCGATCACCGCCTTCCACGAGGAGGGCATCATCGACAACGCCCGTCGCCTCGGCGAGCAGGTCATCGGGCCACGGCTGCGCGAGATCGCCGAGAAACACCCGAGTGTCGGCGACGTCCGCGGGCTGGGCGTCTTCTGGGCCGTCGAGCTGGTCAAGGACCGTGGCACGCGTGAGCCGCTCGTCCCGTTCAACGCATCGGGAGACGCCGCCAAGCCGATGGGGGCCTTCGCGGCGGCGTGCAAGCAGCGCGGTCTCTGGCCGTTCACCCACTTCAACCGGACCCACGTCGTCCCGCCCTGCACGACGACGCCGCAGGAAGCCGAGGAGGGTCTCGCCATCCTCGACGAGGCCCTGGACGTGGCCGACACCTTCACGTCCTGACGAAGCCACAACGAGGTCGTATGCCGCTGGGCTCGCTCCCGAGCCCAGCGGCACTGCCGCACCTACCGCCCCTCGCGACGACGCGCGTGGCGGCGCGTTGACCACACTCGATGGGTCACGTGCGGGAGCGTGACCTCCTTTGGGCTGGAAGGGAACTCAGCGGCATACTGCCTAGTCGTCGATGACGGCCAGGCCGCTGACGACGGGGTCGACGGCACGGGTTGCCGCGTCGTCGGGCAGGTCGGGGGGCGTGCCGCCCCACGCCGGACAGAGGCTCCGGTGCTCACACCAGTCACACAGCCGGCTCGGGCTGGGGCGCCAGTCGCCGAGCTGGGCGGCTCGCTCGATGGCTGCCCAGAGCGCCTTGATCTTCCGCTCGACCCCGAGCAGGTCCTGGACGTCGGGCTGGTAGCGGACGATCTCACCGTTGCCGAGGTAGACGAGCTGCAGGAGTTGGGGGATCTGGCCCCGAAGGCGCCACAGGACCAGCGCGTAGAACTTCATCTGGAACAGCGCCTTGCCCTCGAAGCGCTCCGACGGGGAGCGCCCGGTCTTGTAGTCGACGACCCGCATCGCACCGTCGGGCGCGACGTCGAGCCGGTCGACGTAGCCGCGCAGGACGAGGCCGTCGACCTCGGTCTCGACATAGAGCTCGCGCTCGGCGGGCTCGAGACGGGTCGGGTCCTCGAGGCCGAACCAGGTCTGGAGCAGCGCCCCCGCACCGGAGAACCATTCGTCGGTCCGGCCGTCGTGCTCGGCCAGCAACGAGAGCATCTCCGGCTCCTCCGTGGCGATCCGTTCCCACTCACGCGGGACCAGCGCGACCGCGGCGTCGAGCGTGCGCTCTGAGGTCGGCAGGTCGAAGAGCCGCTCGAGCACCGCGTGGACAAGGGTGCCCCGTGCCGTCGCCGCGGTCGGGGGCGAGGGCAGCTTGTCGATGACGCGGAAGCGGTAGAGCATCGGGCACGTCATGAAGTCCGAGGCTCGGCTCGGCGACAAAGCGGGGACCATGAGGCGACTGTATGACGGGGGTCGGACAGTGGCCCCCGCATGCCCCCCGACATGCCGCGCCTGCCCCGCATAGGCTTCGCCTCATGACCTCACCTGCGCCGGACGAGTCGCGACGCTACGGCTGGCGCATCGGCAGCATCGCCGGCTCGCCGGTCTACATCGCCCGGTCCTGGCCGGTCATCGCCGTGGTCATCATCGCGGTGTTCGGGCCGGCGCTGGGACGACCGGACCGAAGCGCGTCCTACGGCTACCTCGTGGCGGCCGGCTATGCGCTGCTGCTCCTCGTCTCGGTGCTCGTCCACGAGGCCGCACACGCCCTCGCCGCACGGGCCCGAGGACATTCGGTGGGACGCATCGTGGCCGACGTGTGGGGTGGCCACACGGTCTACGACGCGACCCGGTCGACACCGGGTACCACGGCAATCGTCGCCGTCGTCGGCCCGCTGTCCAACCTCGTCCTCGCCGCCGTGGCCTGGGCCGTCGAGGCCGGCGTCACGAACGAGCCGGCGTCCACGCTCCTGATCATCGTGGCCCGCGCCAACTTTCTCGTCGGCCTCTTCAACCTCCTTCCGGGCCTGCCGCTCGACGGTGGCCAGATCATCAGCGCCCTCGTCTGGCGCCTCACCGGTCGCAAGGGGTCGGGGCTGGTCGCGGCCGGCTGGCTGGGCCGGATCATGGCGGCCGGCACGGTCCTGTGGTTCGTCGGGCGGCCGCTGCTCGAGGGCGAGAGCATCGCGATGTTCGAGGTCGTGTGGCCGGTGGCCATCGCGTTCTTCCTCTGGCAGGGTGCCACCCAGGCGATCCGGGCCGGCGCGATCCACGATGCGACGGCGGGGCCGGTCCAGGACGTGCTCGAGCCGGTGGTGCTGCTCCCCGCGACGGCGACGCTGGGCGAGGTGGGAGAGCTGGCCGGCGAGGCCGCCACCGGCTCGGCCTGGCTGGTCGCCACGGACCAGGCCGGGTGGCCGTTCGGCCTCCTCGACCCCGCCGCCGCCGCTGCCGTGCCGGCCGCCGCGCGGCCCACGACCCCGCTCGTCGCGGTCGTCACGTCCCAGCCGGCTGACTGGGTGGTGCCCCTCGAGACGGACGCTGTGCTGACGGACCTCGTCCGGGAGATGAGCGAGCGCAACCTGCCCGTCACCGTCGTCGTCGATGCCACGACACGGCGAGTCCGCGGCATCGCCACCGCGGACCGCGTCAACCCGGTCGTCGGCGCCGCCCTCGCGCGCCGACGGCGGAGCTGAGTCCTCAGCGCGACGCCCGGGCGGCGCGAAGGGGCTTCGTCCCCAACCCCTTGCCCCCG
>DASUQN010000014.1:0-3734 GCA_036280515.1 Intrasporangium sp.
AAGCGCGTCGTAAAGGGGGCGGAGGTAGGGGTCGATCTTCTCGTTGAGCGTGCCCGGGAGGAAGCCGAGGCGCTCACCGGCCTCGACCGCCGGCCTGGTGAGGATGATGCGGTCGACCTGGTTGGCCTGCAGGGCCGCCACCGCCTTGGCCATGGCGAGGTAGGTCTTGCCAGTGCCGGCGGGGCCGATGCTGAAGACGATCGTGTGCTCGTCGATGGCGTCCACGTAGCGCTTCTGGTTCAGCGTCTTCGGCCGGACGGTGCGGCCGCGATGGCTGACGATGTTCATCGTGAGCACATCGGCGGGCCGCTCGGCCGTCTGGTCGCGGAGCATCGAGATGGAACGCTCGACGGCGTCGCGGTTGAGTGGCTGGCCCGCCTCGACGATGACGAGGAGCTCGTCGAGGAGCCGGTCGATGATCTCGAGCTCGCCTGCCGGCCCCTGGAAGGTCATCTCGTTGCCACGCACGTGGGTGTCGACCAGCGGGAACTGACGTTCCATGGTTCGCAACAGCTCGTCGCGCGGACCGAGCAGAGACACCATCTCGATCGGCGGCGGCATCTCCCTGGTCAGCCGGTGGGCCTCCCGGGGATCCGCCGTGATGGGAAGGTCGGTATCGAACGGATCATCGGCGTCAGTCATCGTGGCTCCGAGTCTACGTGGGCAAACCCGACGACCTCACCACGAAATCGGCGAGGTCCCGGCTCTGCTGGACCCGCGACGGATCGTGCACGTACATCATGTGTCCCGCCTCGTAGTACGCGTGCTCGATGTTGGTCCGGAGGGACTCCGGCAGCCGGAGCTTGGCGAAGACGTCCTCGGCCGCGAAGTGAGGCGTGGCGCCGTCGTAGTAGCCGTAGGCGACGTGGACCCGCAGGTGTGGATTCTGCCGCATCGCGCGCTCCAGCCGCTCGGACACGTCCACGGGGCGCCCTTCGAAGTCCTTGAAGGACCACGGCATGACCCGTGAGGTGATCTGCTCGTAGTGCAGGTCCGACTCGTAGCCGAGCTCGTCTCGGACGTAGTGGTTCCACGCCGCCGCGTAGGGCCCCATGATCGCGTCGTGCGAGGGGTCGGCATCCATATTCTCGGCGATGGCGCTGGCTGCGGGCCCGGTGAACCGGGCGTCGAGGCGCCCCACGGAGAGCCGCTGGTCGCGGAGCAGCTCGGTGAAGTACCGCCAGTGCTCGATCCGCACGTCGCACCGGTCGATGTAGTCCTCCGACAGGCCGGAGAGCCGGGCCACGGTGGAGACCGCCGCCGCTCGCTCGTCGGGACTCAGCCGGGCACCCCGGGAGAGCACCCACGGAAGGTCGCGAGCGGCATACGCCTCCGCTTCTTGGAGGACCGAGCGCAAGGAGCGCCGTCCGTGCTTGCCGTGGTAGTGCGCGATCGCGGCGTACGTCGGCAGGTAGAGCGCGTGCGCGCGGTCGTTGCGCTGCTTCTCGAAGTCGATCGACGACAGGTCCAGGACGCTGCTGATGAGGATGAGCCCGTTGAGGTACATGCCGTAGCGGTCCTGCAGGTGGGCGGCCAGCGCTGCGCCGCGCAGCGTCCCGTAGGACTCGCCCGCCACGAACTTCGGCGACATCCAGCGCTTGTTGCGGGACGTCCAGAGCCGGATCAGTTCGCCGACGTGCTCGATGTCGCGCTGGTAGCCGTGGTAGTCGCCGGGCTTGCCGCCCTCGACGGCCCGTGACCAGCCGGTCGACATCGGGTCGATGAAGACGAGGTCCGCGACAGTGAGCAGGGACTCCGGGTTGTCCACGAGGCCATAGGGTGGCGGCTCGAGGTGACCGACGTCGCCCATGACCACCCGGCGTGGCCCCAGGAGACCAAGGTGAAGCCAGACGCTCGAGCTGCCGGGACCGCCGTTGAAGGCGAAGACCACCGGGCGCGTGCGAGGGTCGGCGCCATCGAGGGTGTAGCTGGTCACGGAGATCTCGGCGCGCGCCTTGTGGCCTCGGAAGGTGCCGTCCTTGTGCTCCTCCTCGCGCAACACGACCCGGCCGGCGATGGCGGTGTACGCCAGCTTGCGCCGCCCGACGCGGAGCTGGTGATGCGTCGTGACGAGGTCGTCCTTCGGCTCGGGCGCCTCCGGCTCCTTGGTGTCGGGTCCCTTGGCGGTCGTGTCATTGGTGCTCGTGTCGGCTGCCTTGTCGTCGGGCCGTTCCGAGCTCTCGTCGCCGAGCTGCTTGCCCGCCGGGTTCTCGTCGGCCATCAGCGCTCCGTGAAGGTCTTGCCGCCCAGCACATGGCCGTGGGCGTGGAAGATCGTCTGGCCGGCGTTGGTGCCGGTGTTGAAGACGAGCCGGTGGTGCTCGTCGACACCCTCCTTCGCCGCAACCTCGGCGACGAGCTCGAAGAGGGCCTCGAGGTCCGCTGGGGAGGCGGCCGCCAGCGCCCCGATGGTCGGCTCGTGGCGCCTCGGCACGACGAGCACGTGCACGGGAGCAGCCGGGTTGATGTCGCGGAAGGCGATGGCACGCTCGCTCTCGGCAACCAGGTCCGAGGGGATCTCACCGGCGATGATCTTGCAGAAGAGGCAGTCCTGCTGTGGAGTGGCGGTCATGGTCGCCACCCTAGGGATGTCAACCGAAGCACGCACCTAGGCGTCCCCTCATCGTGAGAACGTGGGGCATGGCTCCGACGTGGCACGATGCCGAAGACCGAGCGTCGTCCCGGAATGACCCATCAGCCGGAAGGGCCGCGTCCCCGACTGACCTACCTGACGACCCGGACCGGGCGATCACGGAGCTCTACGCCGCGCATTGGCACCGGCTCGTGCGGCTCGCGTGGTTGCTGCTCCATGACCAGGGCGCCGCGGAGGACGCGGTGCAGGACGCCTTCGTGGCGACGCACCGCAACTGGCGCTCGATCCGGCAGACCGGAGGAGCCGTCGGGTACCTCCAGACCGCGGTGGTCAACACCTGCCGCTCGGTACAACGTCACCAGGTCGTCGTCGACCGGCAACGGGCGCGGGATGCCGGCGCTGCGGACCTTCCCGACCGACGGAGCGCCGACAGCGCCGAGACCCAGGTGCTCCACGCCGCCGAGCGCGGCGCGATGATCGAGGCGCTGCGCGGCCTACCCGCTCGTCAACGAGAGGTTCTCGTCCTTCGCTACTACGCCGACCTGTCCGAGGCGCAGATCGCGGAGGCGCTCGGGATCGCTCCGGGCTCGGTCAAGGCCCATGCCCACCGGGCCCTCAGCTCCCTCCGGCAGGGCATGGCCGCACGCGACCCCCAGCAGTCCCCCAACCCAGAGGTGGAGCAGTCATGAACCCCGACGACAGCCGTCGACGGACCGACCCCGACGCGGAGAGTGCGATGAGCGCCGCGGACCTCCGGTACGTCGAGGCTGGCCTGCGCGACGCGCTGGCCGCCGACGCGCGGTCCATCCAGCCCGCAGAGCGCCTTGACGCGATCCTCTCCGAGGCTCACGAGTTCGGCCCAGTGGGAGGCCAGCACCCGTCCGCACAGCAACGGTGGTCGATCCTCGCGGCGGCCGCTGCGGTCGCCCTCGTGGCCGGGGGGACGCTGTGGCTCGCCGGTCGCGCCGACACGCCGCCACCGGCTCCGTCGCAGACCACCACGACACCCACGACAGCCCCGTCGCCGTCACCGACCGTCACCACGTCGCCGTCCCCCTCCTCGCCGATCGTCCCCGTCCCCCCGACCGCCCCGCCCGCCACGAACGCTCCGACGACGAGCGCGCCACAAGGGGGATCGGTCA
>DASUQN010000015.1:0-11008 GCA_036280515.1 Intrasporangium sp.
GCCCGTGACGACGATGATCAAGGCCGACCTCAAGTGCTCGTCCGTTGCCGCCGCCAGCGTGCTCGCGAAGGTCGAGCGTGACGAGCTGATGATCCGGCTGGGAGCCGAGCACCCGGCATACGGCTGGAGTTTCAACAAGGGATACGCAGCGCCCGAGCACATGGACGCGCTGGCTCGGGTCGGGCCGTGTGACCTGCACCGTCGCTCATGGCGGCTACCCGGTGTCTACGAGGAGGGCACGGTCCTGCTCCCCGAAGAGGTGTTGAATGAAGGGACGGATGACCTCGCGATGTCCTACGTGACGGCGGACGAGACAGAAACGGCGGTCAGGTGAGTTCAGAAGACCTCGAGAAGTACGAGACCGAGATGGAGCTCCAGCTGTACAAGGAGTACCGCGACGTCGTCGGTCTCTTCAGCCACGTCGTCGAGACCGAGCGCCGTTTCTACCTGGCCAACTCTGTCGACCTCAAGGTGCGCGCGGATGGGGGAGAGGTCTTCTTCGACGTGGCCATGGCCGACGCCTGGGTCTGGGACATCTACCGACCGGCGCGGTTCGTCAAGAACGTCCGGGTCGTCACCTTCAAGGACGTCAACATCGAGGAGCTGCCCAAGCCGGACATCAAGCTGCCGGACTCGGGGGAGTTCGCCTGACCTGCTGATCCCGTGATCCGCTGATCCGCTGGGATTGGGGTGGGTGCGTCTTCCGGGGCACGGACTGTCCACATCCGTTCGGGCGTTCCCGGGTCGTACACAGGCGACCGCATGGCCAGGCTGCGAGAAGGCCCACGCCGCAAGGGTGGTCGCATGGACATCCCAGCGACCCGAGCCCTCGGGAGGTATGGCGAGCAGCTTGCGTGCCGCTACCTCTCGGACACCGGCTTCACCATCCTCGATCGCAACTGGCGCTGTGCCCGCGGTGAGATCGACATCGTCGCCCGCGACGCCGCCGCCCTCGTCGTGTGTGAGGTCAAGACGCGTTCGGGCGCGCAGTTCGGGGCGCCGTTCGAGGCGGTGACCCGCCAGAAGCTGCAACGGCTGCGCCGCCTGGCGATGCTCTGGCTCGACGGGCTGCCATCCGACGAGCGCGGAAGCCTCTCGATCCTCACCATCCGGATCGATGTCGTGTCGATCGTCAAGGCCGGGACGGACGCCGCGCGCATCACGCACCTGAGGGGCGTGCTGTGAGTCTCGGGAGGACCCAGGGCGTCGGGCTGAGCGGTGTCAACGGCTTCGTCGTCGAGGTCGAGGCGCATGTCGCCGGCGGATTGCCGGGCTTTGTCATCAGCGGCCTCGGTGACTCGGCCGTCAAGCAGGCGCCCGAGCGGATCAAGGCGGTGTCCTCGCTGGTCGACGGCATGCTCGTCAACCAGCGCCGCGTGACGCTGAACCTCTCGCCGGCGGGCCGACGGAAGGTCGGCACCGGGTTCGACCTGGCCATCTTCGTCGCCGTTGCGGCGGCGATGGGGATCGTGCCGCGGACCGTGGTGAGGGACGTCGTGCACATCGGCGAGATCGGCCTGGACGGCTCCGTTCGCGGGGTTGCCGGCGTGCTCCCGTCGGTGCATGCCGCGGCTCTCGCCGGCGTGCGTCACGTCGTCGTCCCGGCCGTCAATGCGGCCGAGGCCCGGCTGGTCAGTGGGCTCAAGGTGCACGCCGTGGCCGACCTGCGAGAGCTGGTCCAGCGCTACCGCGACCTGGCTCGGGGCCGCGGAGTGGACCCGGTCCCCGAGCCGCCCCAGGCCGAGCCCTCGGCGTCGACGAGGACGACCGACCTGTCCGACGTGCTCGGCCAGTCCGAGGCGAAGATCGCGCTCGAGATCGCCGCCGCTGGCGGGCACCACCTGCTCCTTGCCGGGCCACCCGGGGCCGGCAAGACGATGCTCGCCGAGCGGCTCCCGGGGTTGCTCCCGCCGCTCAGTGAGGAGCAGGCGATGTCGGTCACGGCCATCCACTCGGTCCTCGGGCTCCTCGACGACGTGCGCCTCATCACCAAGCCGCCGTTCGTGGCACCACACCACGGCGCCTCGCAGGCGGCGATCATCGGCGGCGGCAGCGGCCACATCCGTCCGGGCGCCATCACCCAGGCCAACTGCGGGGTGCTCTTCCTGGACGAGACGCCAGAGTTCGACAAGGCGGCCCTCCAGGCGCTGCGGACGCCCCTCGAACGGGGCACCGTCACCATCGCCCGTGCCACGGAGTCGGTGACCTTCCCGGCGCGGTTCCAGCTCGTCCTCGCGGCCAATCCCTGCCCCTGCGGTAACGGCTGGGGGCAGGGAGTCGACTGCACGTGCTCGGTGGCGATGCGCCGCAGCTACTTCGGCAAGCTCTCGGGGCCGCTTCTCGACCGCGTCGACCTCCAGGTGCACGTGCAGGCACCAGGCCTGACCATGGCAGCCCAGCCGTCCGCGGAGAGCACTCGCGTGGTCGCAGCCCGGGTGGCTGCCGCTCGAGCGGTGCAGCGCGAACGATGGCGCGGACTGCTCGTCGAGGGGTGGGCGCTCAATGCTCACGTGCCCGGGTCACTGCTGCGATCGTCGGCCTGGCGGCTCCCGCCCACCGCCACGGCTCCACTCGACCGCAGACTGGAGCGAGGGAGCATGAGCCTGCGCGGCTACGACCGCAGCCTCAGATGTGCCTGGACCGTCGCAGACCTCTCCGGGCTGCAGCGTCCGGGGCGGGACCAGGTCGAGCTGGCCCTCTCCCTCCGCCGGCAGGCAGGCGTCGCGGCATGAGCGACGAACGGTTGGCCCGGGTTGCGCTGTCTCGACTGGTCGAGCCGGGCGAAAAGAGCATCCAGGAGCTGCTGACCCGGCATGGTGCCATCGAGACGCTCGAGCGGATCCGGGCGGGGCACGGCCGGCTCGCCCGCTTCGCAGAGCGCGTCAGGCGCCTCGACGTGGACCGTGATGTCGCGACCGCCGCGAAGGTCGGTGCGCGGATCGTCGTGCCGGGGGACGCCGAGTGGCCCGAGCGACTCGACGATCTCGGCGTGCCGCCATGGTGCCTGTGGCTGCGCGGGCCCGCGGACCTTGCCGCGGTGACCCGTCGATCCGTCGCCATCGTGGGCTCCCGGCTCTGCACCGCCTACGGTGAGCAGCTCGCTGCCGACCTGGCTGCAGGCGTGGCGCGCAGGGGCTGGACGGTGGTGTCAGGGGCGGCTTTCGGCATCGACGGTGCAGCGCATCGAGGAGCCCTCGCGGTCGATGGGTTGACCTTGGCGGCGCTCGCAGGCGGCGTCGATCGCGCCTATCCGTCCGCACACTCGAGACTCATCGAGCGCATCGCGGAGGCCGGGATTGTGCTCTCCGAGGTGGCTCCCGGCTCCGCTCCGATGCGCACGCGGTTCCTCCAGCGCAACCGGCTCATCGCAGCCATGACGAGGGGGACGGTCGTCGTCGAGGCGGATCTGCGATCCGGATCGCTCAACACGCTGCGGACCGCGCATGAGCTCGGCCGTCCGGTGGGCGTCTTCCCCGGCCCGGTCACATCGATGATGTCGGCTGGCTGCCACGAGCAGATCCGGGCCGGCCTGGCGACCCTGGTCACCGGGTCGGCCGACGTCATCGACCTCGTTGGCGATCTTGGCGTCGATGCCTGTGACGAACCACGCGGCGTGACGCTGCCGACCGACGACCTGGGCCCGGAAGAGACGAGGATCCACGAGGGGCTGCCTCACCGGGACTGGGTCGACCTCGCCCAGGTGTCGCTGGTCTCGGCGCTGGCCCCGATGCAGGCGATGGCAGCGCTCGCCCGACTCGTCGAGCTCGGTCTGGCCGAGCGGCGCGACGGCACCTGGCGGAAGGCTCGTGCACCGCGTCGATGAGTCAGGTCGCAGAAGCTTCGGCCGCGATCCTTGCCCGGCCGTGCCGGGTTTGCGAGGGTGCGTCCATGGCCGCTGGAGCTGACCTCACGGACATGGCCCTGCTGGCCGACTTCGAGAGACACCTGCGCTCAGAACGCGGACGCTCCGACCACACCACCCGGGCGTATGTCTCCGATGTCCGCCAGTTGCTGTCCTTCGCCGCGCACAGGGGCGTGGGCGACCTGGGCGAGCTCCGCCTCGCGGAGCTGCGCTCCTGGCTCGGCGAACAGGCGGACCGGGGCGCGGCTCGCTCGACGATCGCCCGCCACGCCGCCGCGGCCCGCACTTTCCTTCGATGGGCGGCTCGCACGGGGCGGATCGACGTGGATCCATCGCTCCGGTTGGCGGCGCCGCGGCGCAGTCGGTCGCTGCCCGGAGTCCTCAAGCAGCGCGAGGCGAGCGACATGCTCGATGTCGCTGCCACCCGCGCCGACGACTCGGACCCGATCCACGTCCGGGACCGAGCAGTGCTGGAACTGCTCTATGCAAGCGGTATCCGAGTCGGGGAGCTGGTCGCCCTCGACGTCGACGACGTCGACCTGGACCAGCAGGTCGCCCGGGTGATGGGCAAGGGAGCGAAGGAACGGATGGTGCCCTTCGGCGTGCCCGCGGTCCGCGCCCTCGCCGAGTGGCTGGCTGCGCGACAGGCGCTGATCGGTCCGCGCTCGGGGCCGGCGCTGTTCCTGGGGCGCAGAGGGGCGCGAATCGACCCGCGCCAGGTGCGGTCACTGGTGCACGAGGTCCTGAGCCACTTGCCCGATGCTCCAGACCTCGGCCCCCACGGCCTGAGGCACAGTGCCGCCACCCACCTGCTCGAGGGCGGAGCGGACCTGAGGATGGTCCAGGAGGTCCTCGGGCACGCCAGCCTGGCGACGACCCAGATCTACACTCACGTCTCGGTGGACCGCCTTCGCGCGAGCTACCAGCAGGCCCATCCCCGAGCGTGACTCAGCGGAGCGGCAGCAGGACCACGGGCGCCCGCTCCACGAAGGCCAACGGGTCGAGGTACTCGCGCCCACGCAACACTCCCCAGTGCAGACACGTGCGCGGAGCACAGTGACTCGGGCCGTCTGTCACCCGCCCGATCGCTTGTCCCTTCGTGACGGCCGCTCCGAGTCCGAGGCTGGCCGCCACCGGCTCGAACGTGCTTCGGAGCCCACCTTCATGCCGCACCACGACCACGCCGCGACCGGCGAGCTGCGAGGCGAATACCACCTGACCCGATGCAGGCGCCCGGACCTCGCCGCCGACCGAGCCGAGCAGGTCCACGCCGCGGTGCCCCGACTCCCAGCGACGGAGCGGTGGGTCGAAGGGTCGCACGATTGCGGGCGGCGTCGGTGTCAGTGGCCACGCCCAGCCGGACCGTGCCGACCCTGCTGACCCTGCTGACCCGGCTGACAAGGAAGGACCGGGCCGCTCCTCGGTGCCCACGGCCGTCGGGGCGGCCGACAAGCCGAGCGCGAGGCCGACACCGGCCAGGACAGCGACAAGCTGGCTGCTGAGAACCATGACCCGAGACTTCCTCGACCGGTGCAGGGCGTCTGGTCAATCGGCGCCGACTGGGGACGACGAGAGCACCCCGCGAGGGATGTGGACAACGGGCAGTCAGCTCCGCCCGGCTGCAGCGAGCCTCCGGCTCGCCTCTGTCAGCACCTCGTCCCGCTTGCAGAAGGCGAACCGGATCAGCGTCCGCGCAGCCTCCTGGTCGTCGTGGAACACGGACACCGGCACGCCGACCACGCCAGCCAGCTCCGGCAGGCCACGGGCGAACTGGAGCGCGTCGACCGCACCGAGGGGCGCCGCATCGGCGACCACGAAGTACGTGCCCCGGGGCTGCGACACCTTCAACCCAGAGGCCCGCAACGCATCGCACAGCAGGTCGCGCTTTGCCTCCAGCGATGACG
Source organism: Intrasporangium sp. (assembly GCA_036280515.1). Classification (GTDB taxonomy): domain Bacteria; phylum Actinomycetota; class Actinomycetes; order Actinomycetales; family Dermatophilaceae; genus Intrasporangium. The sequence continues at coordinate 5,767 of DASUQN010000015.1, forward strand.
CGAGGTCCGCATACACCTCGTCCCCGAGTCCGAGTGCAACGGCGACAGCCGGCTGGAAAGGCCCCGACCCGACATAGGTGAGGAACTGCTTCACCGTGCGAGCAGCGGCCACGGCCTCGGCCGGCCCGGTGAGCCAGCCGACCTTCCAGCCGGTCGCCGAGAAGGTCTTGCCCGCCGACGAGATCGTGATCGTCCGCTCCGCCATCCCCGGCAGGGTCGCCATGGGGATGTGCTCGGCGTCGTCGAAGACGAGGTGCTCGTAGACCTCGTCCGTGACCACCCAGGCATCGTGCTCGCGGGCCAGCGCTGCCACCAGCTCCAGCTCAGCCCGGGTGAAGACCTTGCCCGTGGGGTTGTGCGGCGTGTTGAGCAGGACGAGCCGCGTCCGGTCCGAGAACGCGGCCCGGAGCGAGGCCTCGTCGACCGCGAAGTCGGGGAAGCGAAGGACGGACGTCCGCCGGGTCGCACCGGCCAGGGCGATGGTCGCCGCATAGCTGTCGTAGTACGGCTCGAACGTCACGACCTCGTCGCCGGGCTCGCACAGCGCCAGCACCACCGCCGCGATCGCCTCCGTGGCACCGACCGTCACGAGCACCTCGCTGCCCGGATCGACGCGCAACCCGTAGAACCGCTCCTGGTGCGCAGCGATCGCCTCGAGCAGCTCCGCTACACCCGGCCCGGGCGGGTACTGGTTCCGCCCGCCGTCGATCGCGGCCTTCGCGGCGTCGAGCATCTCGCGTGGCCCGTCCGTGTCGGGAAACCCCTGACCCAGGTTGATCGCACCCGTCCGCGTCGCGAGCGCGGACATCTCGGCGAAGATCGTCGTCCCGAATCCGTTCAGCCGAGATGTCAGGAGCGCCCGCCGTGTCATGGGGCATGAGCATAGACGCCGCCCGTTTGCCCGGTGTGCCGATTCCGTATGCATGACGCGGCCAGGGATGCGACTCTTGGTTTCGCGCCGGGAGGGGGCCGCGTTCGATGGAAGGGCGGCCCTCAGGGGGTTGACCGGGGGATGGTCTGGGCCGCCCTTCCTGGCCTCGGCCAACCTGCCCCCGCTGGAGCCCGTTCACGTCGTGGAGGGGCGACCCACCTGCAGACGTCTGGACGCGGGCCGCCGCATGCGACGACATTGACTGTGAGACGGGCGCTGGTGGCAGGATTGGGTGAGTACCGCTGGAGGCATCCTTGGATCCGCTGCTCGCTAGCCTGCTGGTCGTCGTGGCGACCGGAGTCTCGGTCTGGCTGATCACGTTCCTGCACAACCGGGAGTCGAGTCGGCCATTCACCTGGTGGCAGGTGCTGTTGCTGGCGCTGTGGTTCCTTGTGACGTTCGGCCTGATGGCCTTCCTCGTGATCCCAGACTGACGCTGGGGACGTCGGTCACACCGGCGGGATGGCGCGGGCCAGCGAGCTCATCGCGACCGAGACCGTTGCCCAAGGGGTCCTGGTGGCGCTGGCCCGTCCGGTTCGCTCACGGTACGTAGCGGTCAAGCCAGCGAAGGACGCGCCCGACCACGGGCAGCTCGTGCCAGCCGTGATCCATGACGACGCGCCGGCCCGCGCGCATCACGTCACGGGCACGCCCCGCGAGAGAAGGACTGAACTCGTCTCGCCGCTCCTGCGCCCGACGAGCCAGGTAGTCCCCGCAAGCCAGGCAGACCGTCACCTCCGGGTGGCTGCCGAGGTGGAGGAGGGAAGACTCGCCATACGTGTTCCCGCAGCACCAACATTCCTCGGGCTTGGCGGGATTCGTCTCGGCTGCCGGCATCGCGCTCATCGCGTGGTCCTTCCTTTCGGATCAGGTGGGGTGTTCGGAGTCCCGAACGGCTGCATGCGCGAGATCAGCGGCGAGCTCATGGGCCGAACCCTGCCACGCTCATGCGGTATGCCGCTGGGCCGGCTCGCCCGCGATCGAGTGGACAACTTCTGCCCAGAAGTTGTCCACTCGATTGGGCGGACCTGCGCAGAAGTTGTCCACTCGATCACGCGTGGAGGTCAGGGGTCGAGGCCGCAGGCGGTGATCCGGTAGAGGGTGAAGTCGCCCACGGCGCGGACCTTCTCGAGCCCGTCGACCGAGGCCAGGTCGAAGAGCCCGGACGACCGCTCGGGGCGGTCGAGCCAGTACACGTGGGGCGAGTCGATCGCCCAGCGGATGCCGTGCCGGGCCAGGGCCTCGCACACCTCCGGTCGCGTGGTCAGCTCGTCGAAGCCGGTACCGAGGAGGTTCTCGTCGCCCGTGTCGGGGATGGGGATGGAGCGGAAGTAGGTGTTCGTCCCGAACAGCGCGTACATCAGGGGCGAGCCGTTCTCCGGTCGGCCGATGACACCCTCCCCGGCCGGGATCTCCTCCGCGAGGACGGCGAGGTCCGCCTGGGCCTGCCCGGACAGGATCACGCGGGCGGGGTCAGCGGGCCGGAAGAACCCGTCGAGCATGGCTGAGCGCGTCGGGGCCTGCCAGACCACCGTCGCGAGGGGGATGGCCGCCAGCGCCACGAGGGTGACCGCCGGCAGCTGGCTGCGAAGGAGCGGCATCTTGAGGAGCAGGTCGCGGATGGCGGGGGCCGCCGCCGCGACCAGCACGACGCCAGGCACTGCGGCCAGGGAGGCGAGCCGGACCTTGTCGTTGTACCAGTAGCCGGTGATCAGGGCGGTCCACGACGCCGTGGACGAGGCTGCCATGACGTAGAGGACGACGCAGGCACCCCACATGGCGACGACGGGGATCGCCGCCCGCGCCCGAAGCACGATCCAGCCGGTCCCGAGGATGATCAGCGCGAGCAGCCCCCAGAGCACGACGGGGAGCTGCAACCGTCCGCCCACCACCTCGACGAGGGCGCCCCAGACCGAGATCTGCCCCGTCCACTCGTACGACTGCGTCGAGGCGAGGCGCTCGGAGACGGTCGGGGCGACCACGAGGCCGACGATCCCGGCGACCGCGACAGCGCCGAGGTCCCGCGCCACGGACGCCCATGAGGCATGGCCGATGACCCCTGCACGCAATCGTGCCGTGACGAACCAGACGAGGGCGAAGACCGCGAGGGCGACGAGGGAGTTGGGCTGGATGAGTGCCAGGCCGGGCACGGCGGCCGCGAAGCCGAGCCACTGGCCCCGTCGCAGCCGGCCCTTCGTGCCCCGCGCGGCCTGGAGCATGATCGCCAAGGCGCCGGGCGTGAGGGCCGTGCCCATGAGGTTGGGCCACAGGACCCCCCACCCGAGGAGGATTGTCGGGAAGGACACGAAGGCCGCGGAAGCCAGCCCAGCGGCATACGTGATGATGCGGGACGTGCCGAGCGCGTGACGGACCAGCGTGACGACGCCGACCGGCCACACGACGGCGGCAAGGATCACGGTCGCGACGTTCGTCCCCGGAAGGACCGGCGCGGCCCCGCTCTGCAGCCCCGTCGCGATCCACGCGTGGAAGCCGTTGGGATAGAACGCCGGGTGGACGATGGAGAAGTTGCCGGTGTCGAGGAACAGTCGGATCCGGTTGAGGTGGTAGACGGCGTCCGGGCTGTCCACCAGCTCGTCGGGCCGGCCGATCGCGGGCAGGATCATGACGAGCGCGATGGCGACACCGAGGCCGATCGCGACGACGACATGGGGATCGGGTCGGCCGAGGAGGCGTCGCCGCGGGGTGAGCACGGGATCATGCCCGCCGACGGCATGGACTGCGAGCCAGCCAAGGCCGGCCGTGACCGCCGTGACGGCGGCGAGCACCAGCCAGTTCCAGCCGATGCCGAGGCGCTGTGCAACGGTGGCCCACGCCGCGATGACGGCGACCGAGACCGCGGGGGACACGGCAACGGCCTCGAGTCCGCGAGCGCCGAGGGCCCGCACGACGAGCCAGCCCGGCACGAACAGGGCACCGAGGAGGGCGGCGAACACCGCGAGGGTGCTCCACCAGCTCGACCAGCCAGCCAACTCGGTCAACATGGCGGCCATTCTGTCGGGTCGCCGCGATTTCGCAGTGCCCCGGGTCAGGGCCTACGATGGACGACGGTCACGTGTGCTCCGGCTCGCGCGACCTAATTCGCGCGTCTTCTGCCGGGGTCAGTCCCCGGGGCGCACCACAGCAGTCCCAGCACAGTTCCACGAGCAACGCTGGGTGGGGTGCGTGCAGGCGCCAGGAGTGAGGCGTATGCCGCTGGGCTCGGACCGCTCGTCGGGCTGGGTGCCGCGGTGGTGGCCTCACGACCAACTGACAACCACGAACCAAGGAGGACACGGCATGGCCGTCGTCACCATGCGCCAGCTCCTCGAGAGCGGCGTCCACTTCGGGCACCAGACCCGCCGGTGGAACCCCAAGATGAAGCGCTTCATCATGACCGAGCGCAACGGCATCTACATCATCGACCTGCAGCAGTCGCTGACGTACATCAACAACGCGTACGACTTCGTCAAGGAGACCGTCGCCCACGGCGGCACGATCCTGTTCGTCGGCACGAAGAAGCAGGCGCAGGAGCCGGTCGCCGAGCAGGCGACGCGCGTCGGTATGCCGTACGTCAACCACCGCTGGCTCGGTGGCATGCTCACCAACTTCCAGACGATCTCCAAGCGCCTCACGCGCCTCAAGGAGCTCGAGGAGATCAACTTCGACGACGTGGCCGGCTCCGGCCGCACGAAGAAGGAGCTGCTCGTGCTCAAGCGCGAGAAGGACAAGCTCGAGAAGACCCTCGGCGGCATCCGCTCCATGTCCAAGGTCCCCTCCGCTGTCTGGATCGTCGACACCAAGAAGGAGCACCTCGCCGTCGACGAGGCCCGCAAGCTCGGCCTGCCGGTGATCGCGATCCTCGACACGAACTGCGACCCGGACGAGGTCGACTACAAGATCCCGGGCAACGACGACGCGATCCGCTCCGTCACGCTGCTCACCCGCGTCGTCGCGGACGCGGTGGCCGAGGGCCTGGTCCAGCGGGCGACCGGTCGCTCCGGCTCCGAGGCCGGCGGCGAGGAGCCCCTGGCCGAGTGGGAGCGCGAGCTCTACGCCGAGGCGGCCGCCGCTGCCGAGGCTCCTGCTGCTGAAGCTCCTGCTGCTGGAGCTCCTGCTGCTGGAGCTCCTGCTGCTGACGCTTCGTCTGCCGAGGCTCCTGCCGAGGCCGTCCCCGCGACGGCTGAGGCCGCGGAGGCCCTGCAGGCCGACGCTGCCGAGCAGGCTCCGCTCGAGGCCCCGGTGGCCCAGGCTGCGGAGACGCCGGCCGGGCAGGCCTGAGCCCGGCTGTCGCACAGTCGATTCCTGATTTCA
>DASUQN010000016.1:0-2672 GCA_036280515.1 Intrasporangium sp.
GGGTTGACGCCGAAGAAGAGCAGCGTCGGGAAGGTGAGGAGCGTGCCCGAGCCGACGATCGTGTTGATCATGCCCGCGCCGGCCCCGGCCAGCGCGATGGCTACGGCTGACCAGAACGACACCCGGCCACCCTAGAGGAGCGGGTGGCCGGGTGTTGTGTGGTCCAGTCAGCGGGAGGGCGAGCCGTCTCCGTCCTCGGGCAGGTCCGTCGCCGGCGACGCGCTCGGGGATGCCTCCGGGGCGGCCGATCCCGCTCCCACGCCGTCCCCCGACGTCGGGTTGGTCGTTGGCGTCGGGTGCTCGAAAGGCACGTGGGCGACGGGAGGCACCTGGTCGGCTGGAGGCCGGATGGGTGGCTGCTGGCGACTCACGGGGGCCGCGTGCTCGGTGGACTCGGCGCTGGCCTGGGCCGCCTGGCCGCGCGCCTCAGCGAGGGCCTTCGCCGGGTCCTCGAGGACCGTCTCGGCGAACGCGTCGTCGTCGGGCGGCCCCTGCTCGAACGACTCGTCCACGCCGAGGTCGGCCCTGGCGTCGGTGGCGCCGAGGGCACTCCCGATGCCGCGCAGGGCGTCCGTCAGCTCCGACGGGATGATCCACATCTTGTTGGAGTCGCCCTTGGCGATCTGCGGGAGGACCTGGAGGTACTGGTAGGCGAGCAGCTTCTGGGTCGGCTTGCCGCGGTGGATCGCCCCGAAGACCTGCTGGATGGCGCGGGCCTGGCCCTGCGCCTCGAGGATCCGGGCCTGGGCGGAGCCCTCGGCGCGCAGGATCTGGCTCTGCTTCTCACCCTCCGCCGTGAGGATCGCGGACTGCTTGACACCCTCGGCCGTGAGGATGGCCGCGCGCCGGTTGCGCTCGGCGCGCATCTGCTGCTCCATCGAGTCCTGCACCGAGTGTGGTGGGTCGATCGCCTTGAGCTCGACCCGGTTCACCCTGATGCCCCACTTGCCGGTCGCCTCGTCGAGGACGCCACGCAGCTGGCCGTTGATCTGGTCGCGGCTGGTGAGGGTCTGCTCGAGGTCGAGGGACCCGATGACGTTGCGGAGCGTCGTCACCGTGAGCTGCTCGATGCCGGTGATGAAGTTGGCGATCTCGTAGACGGCTGCCTTGGCGTCGATCACCGAGTAGTAGATGACCGTGTCGATGCTGACGACGAGGTTGTCGGACGTGATGACTGGCTGCGGCGGGAACGTCACGACCTGCTCACGCAGGTCGATGTTGGCGCGCACCTTGTCGACGAACGGCACGAGGAAGTGGATCCCCGCCGTCAGCGTCTTGTTGTAGCCGCCGAGCCGTTCGACGATCTGCGCCGTCTGCTGCGGCACGATGCGCACCGTGCGCAGCACGATGACGAGCGCCACGACGACGATCAGCACCGGGATGATGAGTACGGGGTCCACGACCTACTCCCTGCTTTCTGGTGAACGCGCTTCCTGACCGGTCGCGCGGGGTTTGGCTGCGGGCGGCGCCCGCAGAAGACGTTGTTGGCGAAACAGGAGCCGGTGGCAGTCAGCTGCCGAGGATCCGGGCGCGGCTCACGACGACGGTTGCGCCCTCGATCGCGTCGACGACGACTTCCTCACCCGGCTCGATGCTGTCGCCCGTCGTGCGGGCGCTCCACGTCTCCCCGGCGAGCTTGACCCGTCCGTTGGAGGTCGTCACCCGGTCGAGCACGTAGGCCGATCTGCCGAGGTTGGCCTGGGCGCCCATCGGCTGTGTGTCGGTGGTGAACCGGCGCTTCAGCCAGGGCCGCACCGTGAAGACCAGCGCGACCGCGGTCAGGGCGGCGACCACTGACTGGACGGCGACCGGTGCACCGAGAGCGGCCGCCACAGACCCTCCGAGTGCACCGCCGGCGAGCATCAGGAACGTGAAGTCGCCGCTCGCGGCCTCCACGGCGACGAGCAGGAGCGAGACTCCCAGCCACACGATCCACACGTAACCCTCGAACACGTTGCACCCGACCTTCGTCCGTGTCGCCCCAGCCGGGGCGACGCCTCGTGCGTCACAACTGTGACGTCTTCGATTCTGCCTCAGTTCCGTCGAGCTGGAATCGGGTGAGGCAACGGTATGGTCACGGCCGCGCCCGGGCCGACCACCGGTCGCCGTGTCGCTCGAGCCCGAGGGGCAGCCCGAAGGTCTGGGAGAGGTTCTCCGCCGTGAGCGTGATCGGGATGGGCCCCGCGGCCACGACTCGGCCCTGTCGGAGCAGGAGCACGTCAGTGAACGACGGCGGGATCTCCTCGACGTGGTGGGTAACGAGGACGAGAGCCGGCGCCTCCGTGTCGGCGGCCAGCTCTCCCAGCCGTCGGACCAGCTCCTCGCGCCCACCGAGGTCAAGACCGGCCGCTGGCTCGTCGAGCAGCATCAGCTCGGGATCAGTCATGAGTGCCCGGGCGATCTGCGCCCGCTTGCGCTCCCCCTCGCTGAGCGTGCGGTAGTGCCGGTCCGCGAGGTGGTCGATGCCCATCGCCTTAAGCAGCTCCATGGCGCGCACGTAGTCAAGGTCGTCGTAGTGCTCGCGCCATCGGCCGAGGACGCCGTAGGAAGCGGTGACGACGACGTTCCCCACGAGCTCATCGCCCGGGATCCGCTCGGCCATCGATGAGCTCGCGAGGCCGATCCGCGGCCGCAGCTCGAAGACGTCGACCGCCCCGAGCACCTCGCCCAAG
>DASUQN010000017.1:0-6403 GCA_036280515.1 Intrasporangium sp.
GAGCGCTCGCGTGCCGTGGCGCAGCAGGCGTTCCTGCGCAACCTCGCCCGTGGCGAGGCCTACCAGAGCGAGGCGCCGGGCCTCTGGGACGTGACCTTCCAGACGGCTGTGGCTCAGGCGGAGCTCGAGGCCCGCGACTACCCGGGCGCCTACCACCGGGTCGCCTTCCATCGGGATGGCGGGCAGCCCGTGTACATCGAGACGACGCGCCCCGAGCTGATCCCCTCGGTCGTGGCTCTCATCGCGCACCCGGACGACGAGCGCTACCAACCACTCTTCGGCTCGACCGTGCGCTCCCCCCTCTTCGGCGTCGAGGTGCCGGTGCTCCCACACCGGGCCGCCGAGATGGACAAGGGCACCGGCATCGCCATGTGCTGCACCTTCGGCGACCTCACCGACGTCATGTGGTGGCGCGAGCTGAGGCTGCCGATCCGCTCGCTCATCACGCGCAACGGGCGCCTGCAGGCGGAGACGCCAGAGTGGGTCGCGGGTGGCCCCGGAGAGCAGCTGTATGCCGCTGAGCTGGCTACCAGGACCACGTTCAGTGCACGTGAGGCCGTGGTCAAGGCGCTTCGCGAGTCGGGTGACCTCGACGGCGAGCCGGTCAAGACCCAGCGCAAGGCCAACTTCTACGAGAAGGGCGACAAGCCGCTGGAGATCGTCACCTCCCGTCAGTGGTACATCCGCAACGGCGGGCGCGAGGAGGACCTCCGAGCGGCACTCGTCGCGCGTGGCGAGGAGATCGACTTCCACCCGTCGTTCATGCGGGCGCGCTACCGGAACTGGGTCGAGGGCCTGAACGGCGACTGGCTCATCTCCCGGCAGCGCTTCTTCGGGGTGCCGTTCCCGGTGTGGTACCCGCTGACGGGCGACGGTGAGACCGACTACGACCGCCCGCTCCTCGCGCCCGAGTCCGCGTTGCCCGTCGACCCGCAGATCGACGTGCCGGAGGGCTACGACGAGTCACAGCGCGGGAAGCCCGGGGGATTCGTCGCGGACCCCGACATCATGGACACGTGGGCGACGTCGTCGCTGTCGCCGCAGATCGCGGCCGGGTGGCCCGTGCGCGGGGGCGAGGGGCTGGGGTCGGACCCCAAGCTGTTCGAGGCGATCTTCCCCATGGACATGCGCCCGCAGGCACACGACATCATCCGGACCTGGCTGTTCTCGACGGTCACGCGGGCCCACTTCGAGCACGGCACCGTGCCATGGCACAACGCCGCGATCAGCGGCTGGATCCTCGACCCCGACCGCAAGAAGATGAGCAAGTCCAAGGGCAACGCCGAGACGCCCGAGGACGTCGTCAGGGCGCACAGCGCCGACGCGGTGCGCTACTGGGCGGCGTCCGGTCGCCTCGGCACCGATGCCGCGTACGACACCGGCCAGATGAAGGTCGGCCGCCGCCTCGCCATCAAGGTGCTCAACGCGTCGAAGTTCGCACTGGGTTTCGGTGACGTGTCCGGCGACCTGCGGGCCGCCGTGACCAATCCCCTCGACCTGTCGATGCTTGCCGCCCTCGGGGACGTCGTCGAGAAAGCGACCCACGGCTTCGAGTCGTGGGACTACACCCGCTCGCTCGAGGTCACCGAGTCCTTCTTCTGGACCTTCTGCGACGACTACCTCGAGCTCGTCAAGGACCGGGCCTATGGCGGTCGGGGCGAGGCGGAGGCCGCGAGCGCCCGGGCGGCGCTGCGGATCGCGCTCGAGACCCTGCTGCGGCTCTTCGCGCCGTTCATCCCGTATGCCACGGAGGAGGTGTGGTCGTGGTTCGAGACCGGCTCGGTGCACCGGCAGCCCTGGCCGACGAGCGACCAGCTGCTGCAGGGCGGTGACCCCGCCGTCCTCGCGTCGGTGAGCGAGGCTCTGGTCGGCGTGCGCAAGGTCAAGTCGGAGGCCAAGCTGGGGATGCGCGCCGAGGTGCGGACCATGACGCTGGTCGGCCCCGCCGAGCAGCTCGCCCACGTCCGCGCCGCCGAGGGAGACCTGAGGGCCACCGGCCGGATCGGCGACCTGTCCTACGGGGAGGGCGACGGCATCGAGGTCCGCGAGGCCGAGCTGATCCCGGTCGAGCAGAAGTCGTCGCACCACGACTGATCGCCGGCCCGACGCCGAGGCTCGGGGGGCTGTGGAGGCTCGTCAGTCGCGATCACTACGATGACGGCATGGCTCGCAGGGGGGCAACAGGGGTCGTCGGCGTCGTGACTGGTGCCGCCGTCGTCATGGCCGCGCTCGTCGTGGCCGCTTCGGGGCGGTCACCCGACCTCATGAGCCGGCCCTCCACAACCGTCGGCTCGGAGCCGCCAACGACCGGCCAGCAGATCACGGCCGTGCCCCAGGAAACCGGCGCCCCGCCGCCGGTCAGGGGCTGGGACCCCGACGGCCTGTTCGCCGTGCTGGTCCAGGTCTTCGTCGTTCTCATCATCCTCGGCGTGCTGCTCCTCTTCACATTGGCTGTGCGAGACCTGCTCCGCCGCGTCGCACCGCGGATCACCGGTGAGGGGGAGGCCGGCTTCGCCAGTCCGGACGTGCCCCGGGCGGTCCTCGAAGGCGCGGACCACGGCCTCGAGGCCCTTGAGCGAGGGGCGCCACGCAACGCCATCGTCGCTGCCTGGGTTGCCCTCGAGGGGGCGGCCGGGGCAGCCGGTCTCCCCCGCCATCCGGCGGAGACCTCGACCGAGTTCGTCACCCGGGTGCTGCGGGTCTGGGATGTCGACCCTCGCAGCCTCGCCGAGCTGGCCGCGCTGTACCGCGAGGCCCGCTTCTCCACCCATCCACTGACCGAGGCGCATCGACGGCGCGCCATCGGAGCACTCGTCACGATCCGGAGCGACCTCGGACGCGAGCGGATCGGCGCCGACGACGTCGCGGCGAACCCTGACGCAGCCCACGCGGAAGGCCAGCGGCGATGAGCAGCCAGCCCAGCGGCATACGTCCTGTGATGGTCGCCCTGCGTCCGTGGCGCCGGCGTGTCGCGGGAATCGTCATCGTCTGGGCGGCCATCGCCCTGTTCACCGGGCTGATCGGGCTGCGCCCCGACGTGCCGAGGCTCGCGGTCGTCCTCGTCGCCTCTGGTGCGCTCGTCTGGTTTGCCGTCGACCACATCGCCAGTCAGCAGCTGATCGCCTGGCCGCTCACCGATACCGAGCTCAACGCGGGCAACCGAGGCAACGACTACCACGTGGTGGGGCTCGCCACGCGGCTCGAGGGTGCCAATGCGCGCCCGGAGGGCCGCGCCGAGCTCGTGCACCACCTGCACACCCGTTTGAGCGAGATCATCCGCGAGCGCCTCTTCGCCAAGCACGGCATCGTCATCGAGGAGGAACCCAAGTGGGCCGAGGGCGTCATGCCCCGGGAGCTGTGGGACTTCCTCGTGACCCTCCCGCCACCGGACCTGTACCGCCCGGACCGACTTGACCAGATCCTTCGACGAATCGAGCAGTGGTGACGATGACCAACCTCAGCGACCCGGACGCCGGCAACTTCGATCTCGGTCGCGTCAGCGACCTCGGCAACGCCGTGCTCACCGAGGTCGAACGCGCCATCGTCGGCAAGCGCGAGCCGCTGCGCCTCGTCCTGGCCGGCGTGCTCGCGGGAGGCCATGTCCTCATGGAGGACTTCCCCGGGCTCGGCAAGACGCTGGCCGCCCGCAGCTTCGCGCAGACCCTCGGCCTGACCTTCAAGCGAGCCCAGTTCACGCCTGACCTGCTGCCCGGTGACATCACGGGCTCGTTCGTCTTCGACCAGCGGACCGGCGACTTCGAGTTCCGGCAGGGTCCGATCTTCGCCGGACTGCTGCTCGCGGACGAGATCAACCGCACGCCGCCCAAGACCCAGGCTGCGCTCCTCGAGGCCATGCAGGAGAAGCAGGTGACCGTCGAGGGCCGGACCTTTCCCCTCCCCCGCCCCTTCCACGTGCTCGCCACGGCCAACCCGGTCGAGTACGAGGGCACGTACCCGCTCCCGGAGGCACAGCTCGACCGCTTCCTCATGCGGGTGTCCTTCGGCTATCCGTCCCTCGACGAGGAATGGCAGATCCTGGCCAACCGGATGGCGCGTCAGCAGGAGGAGCAGACCCTGGACGCCGTCGTCACGCCCAGCGAGCTGCTCGCCATGCAGGCTGCCGTGGAGCGAGTGGTCGTCGATGAGTCCGTCGGTCGCTACTGCGTCGCCCTGACGGCGGCCACCCGGATCCACAGCGACGTCCTGATGGGCGCCTCGCCGCGCGGGGCGCTCGGCCTCCTGCTCTGCTCGCGCGCCTACGCGATCATCGACGGACGGGACTACGTCACTCCGGAGGACGTCAAGGCAGTCGCCAGGCCCGTCCTCGCCCATCGCGTCACGGTCAAGCCCGAGCTGTGGATGAGCGACGTCAGCGGAAGCAACGTCGTGACACGGCTCCTCCGGTCCGTGCCGACCCCACCGCCGACCCCGCAGGAGCAGCGAGGTGCGACGAGCATGACGGGCACGACAGGCAGTCTCGAGGCCTGACGTGCCGATCCTGCTGCCCCGCACGACGTCAGCTCGCCCCCTCGGCGAGTGGACCGCGTCGGCGGCGCACGTGCGGGCCGTGATCCTGTCCGCCGGAGCGGCCGTGGCCGCCGTGGTGGGCAGCCGTCCCGATCTGCTCGTCATCGCGGCCCCCCTTGTGGTCGCTGCGATCTGGGGTCAGGTGTCCCGTCCTCGTGGGGAGGCCGTCGCCGAGGTCACGCTGAGCAACGGGACACTGCGGGAGGGCGACATCGCCTCCCTCGTCGTCCGGGTCGGCCAGACGCCCGGCGACGGAGTCATGACCCTCGCCTCGTCGCGATGGGTCGAGCGCAAGCCCCGCAGCGGCGTGGCTCCCATCGAGGACGGGGTGGGCTCCCTCGCGCTGCGTACCACCCGATGGGGCCGGCGCCAGGTCGGCACCGTCAGCGTGACGCTGTCGAGCGACTGGGGCGCCTACCGGGTCGGGCCCACCGACGTGCCGGACCTCGCCACGGCGACGCTGCCGGTCCCGGCTGCGTTCGACGCCAGCGCCCCGACCCCGCACCCGCGCGGCCTCATCGGCCTCAACCGCTCGGGCCGGCCCGGCTCCGGCAGCGAGTTCAACACGATCCGCCAGTTCCACCCCGGCGACCGCCTGCGCCGGATCCATTGGCCGGTGTCGCTCCGCACGGGGGAGCTGCACGTCACCTCGACCTACGCCGACGAGGACGCCCACGTCGTGCTGCTCGTCGACGCCTTGAGTGACCTCGGGCCACGTGAGGGCATCGACGGTCGACCGACGAGTCTCGACCTCACCGTGCGCGCAGCGGGCGCCATCAGCGAGCACTTCCTCAGCAGCGGCGATCGCCTCACACTGCGGACGGTCGGGGCGGCCCACGTCCCCCGTCTCGGCGCCGGCTCGGGAGCCAGGCATCTGCGGCGAGTCCTGGAGACCCTGGCCTCGATCTCGCCTGCGAGCGAACGCCGAGACGACGGCGAGCGGGCCGTTCGGGGCATCGACGCCAACGCCCTGTGTCTCGTGCTGACCCCGCTCGTCGACCAGACCATGGTGGGGTTGGCCCACACGCTGGCCTCCCGGGGCATGACGACGGTCGTCGTCGACACGTTCCCCGAGCATCTGACCGACAACCCGGGGAGCGTCTACGAGGCGCTTGCCTGGCGGATCCGCCTCCTTTCCCGACAGGCCCAGGTCCAGTCGCTCATCACGCGCGGCGTCCCCGTCGTGCCGTGGCACGGGCCCGGATCGCTGGACCACGTCCTGCGCGACATCGCTCGGCGGGCCTCGGCCCCGCGGATGGGGAGACGACGATGACGACCGAGCCGACGCCGAGCGCCGGCCACCCATCTGGTGCTGGCGAGTCCGCGAGCCGGACCTGGCGGACGATCAGCTTCGGCCGCGGCCCCCAGTGGTCCCTCCCGCAGCTCGGCCTTGCGCTGCTCGGCGTGGCCAGCGCCGCCGTCTTCCTCCAGTCCATGTGGCAGGCCTCGGGCGGCTTTGACCCCATCTGGTGGTCCCTCGTCCTCGTCCCTCTCGTGACCATCAGGTACACCGGGTCCGGCGTACCGCTCGCCTACTGGGGCCTGATGCTGGTCGGCTGGTTCGTGCTCACGCCGTCCGGGAGCTTCTCGGCCTGGTCGGTTCCTGCCGCCCTCTCGCTTCTCGTCGGTCACTCGGCCGCCGCCCTGTCGGCGACGACCCCGCCGGCCGGCGAGTTCTCGACCCGGACGCTGCGCCGGTGGCTTCGCTGGGTCCTCATCGCGGCCCTCGTTGCTCCAGCAGTTGCCCTCCTGGCCGACACGCTTCAGGGCGGCGGGCTGGAAGCCGGCCCAGCGGCATACGTCATCGGTTTGGGTGGTCTGTCGATCGGCATCTTCCTGCTGCGCAGTGAGCCACCGATCCAAGGCAACTGAGCGT
>DASUQN010000018.1:0-2361 GCA_036280515.1 Intrasporangium sp.
CTACCGTGACGCCTCGCTCGTGTCCCTGGCCGTCGCCCTCGTCATCGCGTTGGTCTGCGCTGCCGCCGTGACGTGGTACGTGACGCGTCGCCTGCAGTCGCCGCTCGGCGCCCTGGCCAGCGCGGCCCGAGAGGTCTCGCGGGGTCACCTCGGGGCCCGGGTCGGTCCCTTGGGCGCGGGAACCGAGTTCGACGAGCTGGGCCACGCGTTCAACCTCATGGCGAGCCAGCTCGAGCAGACGGAGGACACCCGCCGGCGGCTGCTGTCCGACCTGGCCCACGAGCTGCGCACGCCGATCGCGACGCTCACGGTCTACTGCGAGGGACTCCGCGACGGCGTGACGACGTGGAACGCCGAGACCGAGCGCGTCATGACGGAGCAGACCGAGCGACTGGCGCGGCTCGCCGCAGACCTCGATGAGGTATCCCGGGCGGAGGAGGGGCGCCTGGCCATGGAGCTTTCTCCAACGCCGGTCCGCGAGCTCATCTGGTCAGCGGCCCAGGCCAAGCGCGAGGCCTTCGCTCGGCAGGGCGTCGAGCTCGACGTCAGGGCTGGTGCAGCGCCGGACGTGTCCGTCGCTGCCGACCCGCGGCGAGTCGGCCAGGTGCTCGACAACCTGCTCGCCAACGCCCTGCGTCACACGCCTCCCGGCGGGTCGGTCCGTCTGTTCGCGAGGGCGGTCCACGACGCGGTCGAGATCGTCGTCGCCGACACCGGCGACGGGATGAGCGCGGATCAGCTGCCCCACGTCTTCGAGCGGTTCTACCGGGGCGACACCGCGCGGGACCGGGAGCGGGGTGGCTCAGGCCTCGGGCTGACGATCAGCCGCGCCATCGCCGATGCGCACCGCGGCAGCCTCGTGGCCTCCAGCCCGGGTCCCGGCCAAGGATCGACATTCACCCTGGCCCTCCCCCTGCCCTGACGGCGACACCTCTGCTCGTCGAGTGGCCCGGCATGCACATCCTCCCGTGCTGGACCAGAGGCTGGACTAGCGTTCTCCCATGGAAGTCCACGGGAATCCCTTGGGCGAGAGCGCCCTTGACGAGGCGACTCAACTGGCCCTCGTGCGCCGGTTCGAGCCGGTGATCCGCTACGTCCGCGGCGAGCTGTTCTTCCCCATGTCGGTCGAGGACTACCTCATGCCGTCACGACTCGTGGCCGGCTCTACGAAGGACCTTGAGGTACTTGCCGATCGGGGCCACCTGACCCCGGATTCGCTCGCTGCCCTGGGCCGTGCCCACTCGAGCCGATCCCTGTCGATCCAGCACGTCGAATCGCCACTCAGCCGAGCGGCCTACGCCGCCTGGCGTCGGCGCCCGGATCGGGAGCGGTTCCGTGCCTCGAGCCGCTTCGCGGCAGTGGGGATGCCCTCACGACTCATCGACGTCGGCCTGCGACTGACCCTGCTGCTCCGCGGGCGCGTGCCCGGTGGTTTCACAGCGGCGGCGCACCAGGCCTATGCGCGCAGCGAGCACCACGACCGGCCGCACTACTACGCTCACGTGACGACCGATGGCGGCTACACGATCCTGCAGTACTGGTACCTCTACGCGATGAACGACTTCCGCTCGACCTTCGGCGGCGTCAACGACCACGAGGGCGACTGGGAGCAGGTGACGATCTACCTCGTCCCCGAGGCGTCGGCGGAGGGCGGATATCGAGCGGCCTGGATTGCGGCCTCCTCGCACGACGAGGTCGGTGACGACCTCCGCCGGCGCTGGGACGACCCCGACCTCACCCTCGTTGGGGACCACCCCGTCATCTTCGCAGGCGCCGGTTCCCACTCGTCATCGTTCCTGCAGGGCGAGTACGTCATCGGCCAGCCGCTCCCCCTCCCCCGGTGGATCTCGCGCGTCACGAGGCCCTTCACCGACAGCGACGACAGCAAGCTGCTCCGGATCCCGTACATCGACTACAAGCGCGGTGACGGCATCGGCATCGGTGAGGGCGGCGACCGCGCCTGGACTGCGGTGCTCGTCGACGAGTCGACGCCTTGGGTGGCGGAGTACCCGGGCCTCTGGGGTCTGGACACCGAGGACCCCTTCGGTGGCGAGCGGGCGCCAGCCGGACCACGCTTCAACCGTGACGGGACGGTCCGCCAGTCCTGGGTCTCCCCACTCGCCTGGTCCGGACTGGACAAGGTGCCGGCCACGGCCGCCGAGGCCACCCAGCGCATCACGCAGATCCGCGACGGGCTCGCCGAGCGGGCCGCCGAGGCCCACCGTTCCCTCGAGGACCGGCGGGAGGTGCTGCGCGGCGCCTACGCGGCCGAGCGTGCCCTCGGGATCCCGGTCGCGACTCCCGGGCCGCACGTCGCGCAGCTCGACCGGGAGGTCGAGGTCTTGCGCCGGGAGGCCGTCC
>DASUQN010000019.1:0-7248 GCA_036280515.1 Intrasporangium sp.
CCTCGTGCTGCACGGTCGCCTGGGCCAGCACCTCGGTCTCGACGACGAGGCGATCGCCAGCCTGTCCGAGGCAGCGGCCCTCCGCCGCGCCGGACCGCCACTGTCGCGAGCGGCCGGTTGGCTGGCCGCGGCGCTTCTCGCCGACCAGGCCAACGACAGAAGGGGCCTGTACGCCGCGTGCCGACAGGGACTCGACGCCGTCGACGAGCACCGTGCGATCCTCGGCGACCTCGAGCTGCGAGCCCTCGCCAGCGGCCACGGCATCGAGTTCGCGCGGTTGGCGGTGTCCTCCGCCGTGCGGGCACGACGACCCAGGGATCTGTGGTGGTGGGCGGAGCGGTGGCGAGCAGCAGCCCTCAACGGCATGATCACGCGACCCGACGACCCGAACCTCGGCCGAGCGATCGCCGCGTTGCGCGATGTGACACGACGGCTGGACGCACCGGCCGAGGAGGACGATGCGGCGCTGCCGGGCCTGCGCGCGGAACGGGCGCGGCTCGAGTCGTCGATCCGCCGCGCCCACCACCGGATGCGGGCAAACCCGGACAGCGACTTCGGGCTGCCGCTCGGGCTCGATCTGCCCACCGTCATCCGCGAACTCGGCCCAGCCCTCCTGATGACGTTCGTCAACGACCGGGGAACCCTGCACCTCGTCACCGTCTGCGACGGGCGGGTGCGCCACCACGAGATCGGCAGCGGAGCCGCCGCCGTTCGAGAGGCCGAGTTCGCCCGCTTCGCGCTGCGACGCGCCGCGTCTGGTCGCCTCGTGAACCTCGGCGCCACCGGCACGCGCCTGGAGTCCGCGCTCCTGGGACGACACGCGAAGACGCTGCGGCGGCTCGTTCACGAGGAGGACCGCCCCGTGGTCGTCGTGCCACACGCCGACCTGCTCACCGCGCCTTGGGGCCTCCTGCCCCTGCTGGCCCAGGTGCCCCTGACGGTCAGCCCGTCGGTGACCCAGTGGCTGAAGGCGCGCCGCGCTCGCTGCGACGGCGGCACAGGGCAGGTCGCCCTTATTACCGGGCCCGACCTCAGCACTCGTGAGGCGGAGGTGACCAGCCTCAGCCCGGTGCACCTCGACGCGAGCGTGCTTCCTGCGGAGAAGGCGACGGTCTCAGCCGCGCTCGAGATTCTGGATGGTGCCGGTCTCGCCCACATCGCCGCTCATGGCAACTTCCGGGCCGATGCACCGCTCTTCTCGTCGCTCCAGCTCGCCGACGGTCCGCTCACGGTGCACGACCTCGAGCAGCTGCGCCACCCGCCGCGCTCGATCATCCTGTCGGCCTGCGACTCCGGGGGTGCCGCACCCATCGGCCCCTATGAGGCCCTGGGGCTCGTCTCGGCGCTGCTCGGCATGGGAACGTCAGACGTCCTGGCCAGCGTCGTGCCCGTCAACGACCGCGCCACCCTCGACGTCATGGCCGACGTCCATGCGGTCGCCGGCCGCGGTGGCACGCTGGCAGAAGGGTGGCTCACGGCGCGGACCGCCGCTCAAGGCGATGACCTGCGCGTCGCCACCGCGGCGTCGTTCACGGCCTGGGGTGGTTGACGCGCCGACGGGACCGTCAGCCGACGTCGAACCAGGTCGTCGACATGACCCGCTCGCCAGAGCTTTCCAGCGCGATCCTGGCCAGCCCGAGCGGCACCCGCTCGAAGGTGAACCGCTCGTCCTCGAGGTCGACGGTTCGCGTGGAGGACGGCGTCTCGAGGACCACGCTGGTCCCCTCAGACGTGGTGCCCGCTTCGTCGATGACGACCCCGATGATGCGTCCGAAGTCGCCGCGCACGGTGACGTCCAGCTCGATGGACACCCCACCGTGCTCGAAGACCAGCAGCTGAGAGGCGCCGCGCGCACTGTCCGTGGATCGGAGACCGGCAGCCGACATCGCATCGGTGGCCATCGACATGAGGGCAGTATCGGCGTGGTGGAGCGCAAAGGCAGCCCTCCCGAGTTCCAGCACGTCGGGCGGCACCGGATCGACGAGCTCGACAATGGCGCCGAGTCGCTCGAGCAGCTCGATGTCGTCGGGGTGCAGGTCACGGGTGGACATCACGGTCGACCCCCTCCGCTCTCAAAGGCGTAGCCGGTGTCGGAGACCAAGGATCGCAGCGTCGAGAGACAACGCATGCGCGTCGGACCAATGGAGCCGACCGGCATCCCGAGCGAGGCGGACACCTCGGCATAGTTCGGCCGGTCGCAGGCCATCAGCACCCGGAGCAGCCGCTGGCACCGCTCCGACAGCTGGGTGAAGCAGGTCCAGAGCTGGACGTCCCTCTCGTCCTCGAGCAGGGCCGCGTCGAGCGAGGCGGCCTCCTCGTCGACGAGCATGGGCCCCAGGTCGTCGTCGCGGACCAGGACGTCACGCCCCCTGCGTCGCAACAACGACAGGCACTCGTGCCTGGCCGTCGTCGCGAGCCACCCGGGTAGGGCTTCCGGCTGCTGGATCCGGTCGAGGTGGTCGAGCAAGCGGAGCCAGGTGTTCTGTACGACGTCCGCAGCGTCCTCCATGGAGAGCCGATGCGCTCGTCCGACCGACCACAGGAGGCTCGAGAATCGCTCCACGATCGCGTTCCACGCCTCGGGGTCTCCGTTTGCCGCGGCGGTCACGAGTTCTGTGAGACCGCTGGGTTCATGCATGACACGCCTCTCTCTCAGCGTGTTCATCGTAGGTCTCACGAACTGCAGATGCGCCATGAACCGGCCAGATACACACAGAGCGGTCACACCGCTGGGAGGTCACCGTGGCTGGGAGCGAGCCCAGCGGCATACGGGGTATGTCGTATGCCGCTGGGCTGGGTCCGCCACGTGCCCGCACACCCGACGGGTCGAGGCTACTTCAGCAGGGATCCGGTCATCTCGCCGTCGACCGCGACGACGACACAGCCGACCGTGGGGTCGGCAGCCCAGCCCAGGGCCGAGTCGGAGTAGAGAAAGACCAGGCCGAGCTGCTCACCCACGCTCGAGGAGATCAACGCCTCCACGTCCGCGAGACACGCCTGCTGGGCCAGGTCACCAGCCGCACCCACACCGGGGAAGGGTCCGTCCAGGGGGACCGTGGCCACGAGCTGTGCCTCGTGGGGCGTGGTGCACGGATGGACGGTTACGCTGCGCACCGTGCCTTGCTCCACCCCGCTGAAGCAGTCCCCGGGTCGGAGCGTGTCCACGGAGGCCACGCCCGACGTCGCGTAGGAACCGTCGTCTTCACGGTCCGCAGTCATCGTGAAGGCCCTCAGCGTGAACGCCGCCCAGGCAAGGATGACGAGCGATCCCAGGACGATCCCGGCCACGGCCCGGCCCCTCCCACGCTGACTCACCAGGCGGAGCTGCCGCAGGGCGATGATGCCGAAGACGACCGCCAGGATGGCAGCGAGGGGGATGAAGGCAAGCAGGCCACACACCAGGGCCGCAGTGGCGAAGCCATTGGTGCCGGGGGCGTCGAACCACCTGACGTCCTCGGCCGTCCCCCGCGTCGGCCGGGCGTTGTCGGGGTGGAGATCGGTCATGGCGCCGAGCGTCGCACGCACCGACGTGCTCGGGGGACTCGCCGTCGGGTCTGGCCCGGACACATCGAAAGGTGGCCGCTCCTCCCCTGTGGAGCGACCACCCCTCGTGTCCTGACCCGCGACGTCCCCGTGGCGTGGCGGACGGTGTGCTGACGTCAGCTGCCCGACGTCGACTTCTGCGTCTCGGCGTTGGTCCTGGCCTTGCGGCCCATCTCGTTGAGCTTGTCGCCGGCTGCGGAGACGACCTGGCGCTGGCCGTTCCAGTCGGACTGGAACTGCTCGGCGTCCTGGCCGCCCCAGTTGCTCTTGATCGTCTGGACCGCGCCGTTGACGGCCTCGACGATGCCGTCGAGCTCGCCCTTGTAGCCGACGAGCTTGTCGCCGGAGGCGGACACGGCGTCCGCGTCCATGCCCTTCTTGTAGACAGCCATGGTCAATATCCCTTCAGAGGTTCGCTGGGTGGTCGAGTGGTGGCGGTGCGCCGGGATGCGTACCGGTTCAGTACTGCGCGGACGTCTCGCGCTGCTGCTGGACCTCGCGGTCGATCGTCGCCTTCATCTCGGTGAGCAGCTTCTGCGCCTTCTGCAGCTCGGGACGGTGCGTGCCGGTCCACTCCTGCTCGAACTGCCGCGAGTCGTCACCCTGCCAGTTCTGCTTCAGCGACTCGACCTCCTGGTCGACCTTGGTGATCAGCTGCTGGATCGCCTCCGCCTGCTGCTGCAGGACATTGCCCTGGGCGTTGACCTCGTCGTCGTTCATGCCAAGCCAAGCCATGACCTTCTCCTTGCGTCGTCTCCCCCGACTGAATGGGGACTGGTTCCGGACCGCGCGCGGTGGGCGCCAGTCCCTTTCACACCCTCACGGCCGATTCGACCCGGTTTGGGCCCTCCGCCGACGAGGACGAATCTATGGGCACCCCCGAAGGGTGTCGATGGGGAGGACTCCCCATCGCTCGCCACCCCACCGCACCCTCCTCCGTGCAACACGCCCGGAACCTCAGAGGTCACCCCTGTTGCTACAGGGGTGAGTTCCGAGGTTCCGGGCGTGTTGCGGAGGGTGCGCCGGGGGCGGTCATGGCTGCGCGACCTGGAGCAGCTCGAAGCGGCCCCGCTCGATGACGAAACCGCGACCGGGCGGCAGCTCGGCACGGTTGAGCGTCGGCAGGCTCGCCTTGAACACCGCCAGCCCCTCGTTGCCGTCCGGATGGAGGGCCAGCCCCGAGCGCGAGGTCTTGAGGAGCGCGGGCAGTCCGAAGTTCGACGTGAAGAAGGTCGACTCGCCCTCGGCGACGACGAACTGGTCGTTGTCGAGGCTCGCCTTGACCAACTTCGTCAGGGCGGCCTCGGCGCCCGCCGGCGCGAGGTCATCGATCCGCTCGATGAAGACCGCGACGGGGCGCGTGATGCGACCCGCCTCGATGTCCGCGGAGAGCCGGCTGGCGAGCTGGCCGGCGGAGTCACCGCCGACGGCCGTCTCGGCCCAGATGCCGAGCTCGAGCAGCTCCGACGAGCGCCGGGGCGTCATGAGGTACAGAGCGCTGTGCGAGCTGAAGCGGAACAGGCCCGCGGCGGTCGTCGCCACCGCCGTGGTCCGACCCGACCCCGAAGGCCCGGTGATGATGAACGTCCCCTTCGGATCGAAGCCGTGCGGCTCGAGGCTCGACGACGCGACACCGACCACCGGGCGACCACCGGACTCCGGCGGCAGGTCGCCGAGCGCGATGGTGTCCGAGAGACTCTCGATCGGCGGTGCCTCGCTCACGCCGGCCTTGCGGGTCGCCTCGCCGAAGGCCGCCACCGCGGCGGCCTGCGCGGTGACGTCCGTCGAGCCGCCGAGGACGGCGACCTGGACCTCCGACCCGTTCATCAGGCCGCGGCCGGGCGGTGAGGCCATGGTGAGCACGTCGCCCGGCACACCGAAGACGGAGTAGTCGTCGGCGCTCGCCATCCGGAGGATGATCCGTCCCTGTACGGCGGCGGCCAGGTTGGTGGGCAGGCCAGTGCGCTGGTCCGAGGCGATGATGAAGTGGACGCCCACCGGGCGGCCGTCCGCCGCGAGGCCGGCGAGCTGGTCGAGCCACTGGAAACGACCGCCGACCTCGTACGCCTGGCGGAAGGCCGTCATCCCGTCGATGAGCACGATGATCCGCGGCTCGTCCGGCCGACCGGCCAGCCGGCGGTAGTCGGTGATCGTCGCGGCGCTGACCACCGAGTAGCGGGCCGCCCTGTCGTCGATCGTCGCCCGCAGCGTCCGGAGCAGCCGCGTCACGCGCTCGTGGTCACCACCCGGGATGATCGAGCCGACGTGGGGCAGCGACTCGAGCATGGCCAGGCCACGGTTGCCGAAGTCGAGACCGTAGACGTGACAGGGCCCGCCCCGCACCGTGTAGCCGGCGGCGACGGCGACGGTGCGCAGGAACACCGACTTGCCCGATCCCGACGTCCCATAGACGGCGATGTTGCCCTCCTTGTCGAGTCGGAAGGCGACCTCGGGCTGGGCCTGGTTGTCCGGGTCGTCGGCCACCCCGAAGACGAGCTCGTCGTCACGACGCTGGGTGGGCAGGGCGGCGAGGTCGTAGACCGGCCGCATGTCGGGCAGCCACGGCTTGCGCGGTGCCGGCAGCTCGGCGCGTCTGGCTGCCCGGCCGAGGCTGGACACGAGGCGCTGGATGTCCGTGGGACCGAGGTCAGCACCCGCGTCGGCCTGCTCGCCGGCGTCATGGACCCGCGGCTCCCACACGACGCCGACACCGAAGGTCAGCGTCTCGACCCGCATGTCCGGAGGTGGTGGGACATCGGACGTCCAGCCGCCGGCATAGCCGGTCTGGAATGGCACGAGCCGACCGGGACCGGTCTTGGACATCGCCCGGCCGGGCAAGGCGGGGTCGAAGTACGCGGCCTCCTTGCTACCGAGCACGTCCTCGGAGTCGTTCTCGTCAGCCATCCGCAGGGCCATCCGGAGGTTCGTGTTCGCCCTGAGGTTGTCCTTGATGACACCCGCGGGCCGCTGGGTCGCGAGGATGAGGTGAAGGCCGAGCGAGCGCCCGCGCTGGGCGACGTTGACGACGCCGTCGACGAACTCCGGCACCTCCTGCACGAGCGCGGCGAACTCGTCGACGACGATGATGAGCGATGGAGGGGCCTCGACCTCACCACGGCGCTCCAGCTCGACGAGGTCCTTGGCCTTGAACCGGGCCAGCAGGTGCTCGCGGTAGCGCAGCTCCGCCGACAGCGACGCGAGGGCGCGCCGGACGAGGTGGGGCGAGAGGTCGGTCACCAGACCGACCGTGTGGGGCAGCTTGACGCAGTCCCGGAAGGCCGACCCGCCCTTGTAGTCGACGAGCAGGAAGGTGACCCGCTGGGGTGAGTGGGCTGCCGCCATCCCGAGGATCCAGGCCTGGAGCAGCTCCGACTTGCCGGCACCGGTCGTCCCGCCGACGAGGGCGTGCGGGCCATCGGCGCGCAGGTCGAGCGAGAAGGTCCCCTGGCTGGACTGGCCCACGACGGCTCGCAGGGTGCCCGGCTTGCGCGGCAGCACGGCCGGCGCGTACGGCCCGGTGAGGATCGAGCGCGACTCGGACCACCGCTCGACGACCGCCTCCTCCGACCGGGCGAGGTCGGTGCCCGTCAGCGTCAGGAGCGAGACCGCCCGCGGCAGGTCGCTCGCGTCCTCGACCGGCACACCTGCATCGACGACCGGCGCCAGCTGCCGGGCGCAGGCCATCGCCTCGGCATATCCGATCCG
>DASUQN010000020.1:0-2863 GCA_036280515.1 Intrasporangium sp.
CGGGATCACCTCGTATGTCGAACCGGCCACCCGTGGGGTCTGGGTCGACGTGCCCTCGGCGCTCATCCCGCACGCGTACGTCCGCAAGGTCGAGGACGCCGGGGCGATCGCGGTCATCATCCCCCCGCGCCTCGACTCGGCCGATGACGACCACCGGTTGGTGCGGACCCTGCTCGCCCGGCTCGACGGCGTCATCATCGCGGGCGGAGCGGACGTCGCACCGGAGCTCTACGAGGCCGAACGACACCCATCCGTCCAGGCCTCGCGGCCCGACCGGGACACGACGGAGCTGGCCATCGCCGAGGTGAGTGCGCAGCTCGACCTGCCGGTCCTCGGCATCTGCCGCGGCATGCAGGTCATGGCGGTCGCGGCAGGCGGAACGCTCGAGCAGCACCTGCCCGAGCTCGTCGGCCACGAGGACCACTCGCCGGCCCCGGCGACGTACGGCAGCCACCCGGTGGACACCGTCCCCGGGACGCACGTCGCGGGCCTGCTCGGCCGCCGGGTGGACGTGCCGAGCTACCACCACCAGTCGGTCGCGACACACCCCGGTTACGTCCCCGCCGCGTGGGCGCCCGACGGGACGCTGGAGGCCATGGAGGACCAGTCGGCCAGCTTCCGACTCGCGGTCCAGTGGCATCCCGAACGTGGGACGGACCCTCGCCTCTTCGAGGCGCTCGTCAGCGCCGCGGGGTCGTATGCCGCTGGGCTCGGGCGCGCTCGTCGGTGACCGTCGTCGCCGTGGTCACGTCACGCGGGACCGGGCAGGCACTCGTAGATGCGGCCCTGCGCCGCGCAACAGCCCGCGCAGCGTCGGTGTGTTGACATTGTCCGGCCGGTTCGTGGCGATATTTCGTGAGAGCCAGGGTCCCGGCGAGTCGGGGACCCTCCAGAGAGCCATCCATCGTGCCGTACCACTGGCCGCCACTGCCGTAGTCGACGTGCTCCAGCGCGGCGTAGGCGAGCTCGACCGCTCCAAGCTCTCGGAACTCCACGGCATCTCCTACGGTGAGGGTCCACGATGCGGACGGGTGGTTTCGGGCTTCGGACGGTGCTGCCACGCTGTGCCCTGTGACGCACCTCCTCAGGCCTGCCACAAGCACGCTCATTATCACCTAGCGCGACGAGAGACCCTCGTCGCGCAGACCTCCCAACCCCTGGGGGGTCTTTTTGTTTCCCCGACCACACGTCGAGGAGAGCCGCGAAGCACACCAAGCCCAGCGGCATACGGATGAATGAGACCCGGGGAGCGGAACGTCACACCCGACCCAGTGAGACGCACGAGGACAATGACGGTCATGGAAGCGCTGCACGTCTACGACACCACCCTGCGCGACGGCGCCCAGCAGGAAGGGCTCAACCTGTCGGTGTCGGACAAGCTGGCCATCGCCGGGCTGCTCGACGACCTCGGGGTCGACTTCATCGAGGGCGGCTGGCCGGGCGCGAACCCGAAGGACACCGAGTTCTTCGAGCGGGCCCGGACCGAGCTCCACCTGCGTCATGCGACGCTGGCCGCCTTCGGCGCAACGCGACGGGCGGGGTCCTCGGCCGCCGAGGACCCGCTTGTCGCAGCGCTGCTCGACGCGCGCACGTCGGTCGTGTGTCTCGTCGCGAAGTCCCACGTGCGACACGTCGAGGAGGCGCTGCGAACCACCCTCGAGGAGAACCTCGAGATGGTGCGCGACACGGTGAGTCACCTCGTCGCTGCGGGCAAGCGGGTGTTCCTCGACGCGGAGCACTTCTTCGACGGCTGGCACCTCGACCGCGAGTACGCGCTCGCAGTGGTCAGGGCGGCCCACGAGGCGGGCGCGGAAGTTGTCGTGCTCTGCGACACCAATGGCGGCATGCTGCCTCACGTCGTCGAGGAGGTCGTCGCGGACGTCATCGCCGAGACCGGCGCTCGCGTGGGCGCGCATTGCCACAACGACACCGGCTGCGCCGTCGCCAACTCGATCGCGGCGGTGCGGGCCGGGGCGACCCATGTCCAGGGAACGGTCAACGGCTACGGCGAGCGCACCGGAAACGCCGATCTCGTCACCGTGGCGGCGAACCTCCAGTTCAAGCTCGGCCTCGACCTGATGGCTCCGGACTCGTTCCGCAAGGCGATGCACGTGGCCCACGCGGTCAGCGAGGTGACCAATGTGCCGGCCTACAGCCGCCAGCCCTATGTCGGCGCCAGCGCCTTCGCGCACAAGGCCGGTCTCCACGCGAGCGCTCTCAAGGTGGACCCGGCTCTCTACCAGCACATGGAGCCCGAGCTCGTGGGCAACGGGATGCGCACCCTCGTGTCCGACAT
Organism: Intrasporangium sp.; assembly: GCA_036280515.1. Taxonomy (GTDB): domain Bacteria; phylum Actinomycetota; class Actinomycetes; order Actinomycetales; family Dermatophilaceae; genus Intrasporangium. Next base: position 2,297 of record DASUQN010000020.1, read on the forward strand.
GGCCGGGCGCGCCAGCATCGAGCTCAAGGCCAAGGAGGCCGGGCTCGACCTGTCGGACCGCCCGGACATCGTCGTCGACGTCCTGGCGCGGGTGAAGGACCTCGAGCAGCGCGGCTGGACCTTCGACGCTGCCGACGCGACCGTCGAGCTGATGGTCCGCGAGGCTCTGGAGCCTGGGTGCGCGACGTACTTCTCCGTGGAGTCGTGGCGTGTCATGACCGACTCCACGGCGACCGGCGACGCGGTCTCGGAGGCGACGGTCAAGCTCCATGCCGACGGTGCGCGGCACCTCGCAACGGGCGAGGGCAACGGCCCGGTCAACGCACTGGACCACGCGCTCCGGGAAGCGCTCGCGAAGGCCTACCCGGAGATCGAGAAGCTCGAGCTGATCGACTACAAGGTTCGCATCCTCGACGCCTCGCACGGGACGGACGCCGTGACACGCGTGCTCATCGAGACGTCCGACGGCGAGACGTCCTGGGACACGATCGGGGTGGCCGGGTCCATCCTCGCCGCGTCGTGGCGGGCGCTCACCGATGGACTGGCTTACGGCCTCATCCGGCAGGG
>DASUQN010000021.1:0-6894 GCA_036280515.1 Intrasporangium sp.
CGGAGTTCGGCAGCGCCGCTGACCTGGAGCATGTGCTCGGGGCGGCGGTCAACGGCTTCGCCGAGCTGTTCGAGGGTGGCTCGACGGTGCGCGCCCTGGCGGGTCCCGAGGAGCACGTCTTCACGGCTGAGGGGCCGGTGCGGCGCATCGACGTTGCCGAGGCGCTGTGGGCGGCCCTCACCGCGGCGGAGCCGGAGCCCACCGCACCGAACGAGCGAGTGTCGGGGCTGCTGATCTCCCCGCAGAACCACCCCTCGTCGGAGTGCCGGGTCTGGATCGAGTTTCCCCGTCCCAGGGTCGTCACGACGGATGAGCGGATCGTCGGAGACCTCCTCGGCCAGGCGTTCGCGCTGGCGGTGGACCGGGTCGTGGCCGCCAGCAGCTTTGCCGACCGGGAGACCCACATGGCACGCGCCATCGAGAGCCACCGGTTGATCGGCCAGGCGATCGGCATCCTCATCGAGCGTCACCGTGTGACGCCGGCAGAGGCGTTCACCAGGCTCAAGAAGGCGTCCCAGGACCGCAACATCAAGCTGCGCGAGATCGCGGCACGGGTCATCGAGACGGGGGCGGAGCCGGACGACGCGCAGTGAAGGCGGTCATTCGTCCGACGCGGTCTCGTCGTGCGGCAGCCCAACCGGCTTCGACTCGGGGGATCCACGCTCGCGCAGGTAGATCGAGAAGACCGCCATGCTCGCGATGGCCAGCATCTCGGACTGCCAGTTCTGGAACGTCCGGCTCCAGAAGTCTGGTGACCCGATGTACTGCCCCAGCGTGAGCGGCTCGAGGAAGTCGCGCATTCGCTCCTCGTTGTGAGCCACTCGTCCGGCGACTGCCTGAGCCACCCAGGCGAGGACGAAGATCGCCGTCATGGTGATGAGCAACGAGTGCGAGTAGACGGCGGTCCGCCAGCCGCCGGCGCGCGCCCACGCGGGCGAGTCCTCCCGGGCGTATCGGCCGACCAGCTGCTTCTTGTCCGTCTCGCGACCCTCGTCGCCCGGCTTCTTCGACTCCGAGGACCCGCGCTGGACGAGCCAGATGGTGAGGAAGATGAACACGGTGAACTGGAGGTACTCCGACTGCCAGTTCTCGGCGGTGTCGACCGCGAACCGGGACGAGGTGACGTAGCGCCAGAGCGAGATCTCCTGCAGTCCGGCTGTCCGAGCCTCTTCGTTGTACCCTTCGACGCCCGAGATCGCTTGGCCCAGAAGGCTGCCCACGAGCAGCAGCAGGAAGGCCAGTGACAGTGCATTGTCCCTGAGGAAGCCTCGTCGTCGCTGTCCGTTCATCGCTGCAACAGCCCCATCGCGATCTGGAAGCACAGACCAGCGCCAATGAACGCGAGCAGGACCCAGAACATGACTCGCACGTCAGTCCCCCTCGAGCGCGCAGTCGTAGGGCACTGCCTCGTCCTCCGAGACACGAGTGCACCCAGCAGCGAGGACCTTCCAGCCATCGTCGAAGAGGGTCAGGAAGACCGTCTGTCCGCCCGTCGTCACGATCGCCGTGTGGCCCGCGACCTCCGGTGGCACATCGGAGCCGGACGAAGCGGACGAGAGCCCGGCAGAGCGCAGCCCCTCGGCGCAGTCGCCGTCGCCCTCCTCGGCCGCCTTGTCGCGGGTCCGAGGGGCCAGCATCCCGCACGCCCCACCGGGGTCCTCGGAGGCGAGGTCGACGAACCGTGAGGCAGTCGATGCGGCCGACGCTGCCTCGGGCGAGCCGCAGCCACCGATCGCGAGGGCCAACGGCAGGGCGATCACGCAGGCACCCACCGAGCCCAGCGGCATACGGCTGCGTGTCACGCCGACGGCTCGCCGGCCGGCGGCTCTTCCTGGGGCTCCGCCTCGGGCTTGGGGGCGACGTCCTGCTCGAGGTTGCCCTCGGAACGGATCACCAGGTCGGGAACGACGATCTCCTCCTGGCCGGGGGGCGGCGGCGGGTCGGGCGTCACCGGCGGGAAGACACCGCCGTCGGGGAGCAGTCGCGGTTTGTCAGGAGTCATGTTCCTGACGTACCCAGCAGTCGGCTCGGGTCACTGCGGCAGGGTCGGCTCCCACGGACGCGCCGCGACGCCGATCGCGTTCCAGGCGTTGATGGTGACGACGAGGGCGAGCAGAGCCCCCAGCTCATCCGAGGAGAACTGCTCGGCAGCGGAAGCGAACTCCGCTGCGGGCACCCTGGTCTGGGCGGCGAGCGTCACGGACTCGGTGAACGCCAACGCGGCTCGCTCTCGGGGGGTGAAGAAGGGGGACTCCCTCCAGACCGCCACGGCGAGCACGCGCTGCATTGGTTCCCCCGCCGCGATGGCGGCGGCGCCGTGCACATCGACGCAGTAGGAGCAGCCGTTGAGCTGGGAGGCCCGCAGCCGGACGAGCTCACGCAGGCTCGCCGGGAGTCCGACGCGGTCCAGCTCGCGCGTCGTCGCTCGGTCCAGGCGGCTCATCGCCTCGCTGAAGGCCGGGACAACGGCGTCCACGTCGAGTCGCACGGGGATGGGAACAGGGATGGCCTGGAGGTTTTCGGTCGTCGTGGTCATGGTTGGACTGTAGGAACCGATCGGACCAGAAGGACGGGCCAATCCGGAGTCATCCTCCTGGTCCGCCCACGTGCTGGCCGTGGAACGCTCTAGGCTCGGATCGAGGCACGAGACGAGGAGGCATCCATGAGGGATCAGTCCCACCCGCCCGCAGGCTGGTACCCGGTCGGCGACAGTGAGCGCTACTGGGACGGGCAGGAGTGGACCGACCAAGTCCGGGCTCCCGCCCCTCCGACCCCCTGGCAGCCGCCGGCTGTGGATGTCCACGGGTTGCGGCACCAGGCGCACCCGGCGGCCCAGCAGTGGCCCCCACCACCCCGGCCGAACTGGCTCACCAGCCCCAATCCGGTGCCCTACGGCTCCGTCACGCCGAAGAGCCCGGGGCTGTCGATGCTCGCGTCGTTCTTCGTCCCGGGACTCGGGTCGATCATCAATGGTGACGTTGCCCGCGGGCTCGGCATCATGATCGGCTACTTCGTCAGCTGCCTGCTCGTCATCATCATCATCGGGATCTTCGGCGTCGTCGGCTTCTGGGTGTGGGGTCTGGTCGACGCCTACCAGGGGGCGCGCCTCTGGAACGCCCGGCACGGCATCCTCAACTAGGGACTCAGCGGCCGGTGCCGCCGTAGACGATGGCGTCCTCGGTCGAGTCGAGGCCGAAGGCCGTGTGGACCGCACGGACCGCCTCCTCGAGCTGCTCGACTCGGGTCACGGCCGACACCCGGATCTCCGACGTCGAGATCATCTCGATGTTGATTCCTGCGTCGGCGAGCGCCTTGAAGAACTTGGCGGACACGCCCGGGTGGGACCGCATCCCCGCGCCGACGAGGGCGATCTTGCCGATGCTGTCGTCGAAGCGCAGGTCCTCGAAGTCGACGTCGTGCTTGATGCCCTGCAGGACGGACAGCGCCTTGGGCCCGTCGCCCTCGGGAAGGGTGAAGGAGATGTCGGTCTTGGCAGTCTCGGCGGCGGAGACGTTCTGGACGATCATGTCGATGTTGATGCCGGCCTCGGCGATGGCGCCGAAGATCCGGGCGGCGATGCCGATCCGGTCCGGGACTCCGACGATGGTGATCTTGCCCTCGCTGCGGTCGTGCGCGATGCCGGCGATGATCGGTGCTTCCACAGCGCCTTCTCCTTGGTAGGGGTTGTCCTTGATCCACGTGCCCGGCTTGCGCGACCACGACGAGCGGACGTGGATCGGGATGCCGTAGCGCCGTGCGTACTCGACGCAGCGCAGATGCAGGATCTTCGAGCCGCTGGCGGCGAGGTCGAGCATCTCCTCCATGGAGATGACGTCGATCTTGCGGGCGCTCGGCAGGACGCGCGGGTCAGCGGTGAAGACGCCGTCCACGTCGGTATAGATCTCACAGACGTCGGCATCGAGCGCTGCCGCCAGGGCGACGGCAGTCGTGTCGGACCCGCCGCGCCCGAGCGTGGTGATGTCCTTTGTGGTCTGGCTGACGCCCTGGAAGCCAGCGACGATCGCGATGTGCCCGGCGTCGAGGGCGCTCTTGATGCGACCCGGCGTGACGTCGATGATCCGGGCGGCGCCGTGGGCCTCGTCGGTGATGACGCCGGCCTGGCTCCCGGTGAAGGAGCGAGCCTCGGCCCCGAGCTGGGCGATCGCCATGGCGACGAGGGCCATGGAGATCCGTTCGCCCGACGTGAGGAGCATGTCGAGCTCTCGCGCGGGCGGGGCCGGAGTGACCTGTTCGGCCAGGTCGAGCAGGTCGTCCGTCGTGTCTCCCATGGCCGAGACGACGACGCAGACCGCGTTACCAGCGCGCTGGGTCTCGACGATGCGCCGGGCGACGCGCTTGATCGACTCGGCGTCAGCGACGGACGACCCCCCGTACTTCTGGACGACGATGCTCACATCAGGCTCCCGGTTGACGCTGTGGCGGGACTCGCAGTCTATGGCCGGGCATCAGGTGTCCCCGGGATCATTCGGCATCGTGAGACGTCCAGCGACGGGCACCCCCCACTGCGACTCGCAGCGGCAGGGACAGTCCGGCACGCACGCAGTTCCCAGCCAACACTCGGTAGGACACTGGCACTCCTGCGGTTCCTGAACCGCTCCGGGTGCCGGCGGGCGCGGGCCGTAAAGGATCCGACGGCGCCTGGCCTCCAGCTCGGCCACGGTTGGATGATCTTCGGGTTCCACGCCTGGCATCCGTCGGCGGTCGCGTTCCTCGCGTAGGTGGTACCAGGCCTTGGGAGCCTGGCGCTCCGACCGTAAGGCAGTCAGCCGGGTGGTCGGCGGCCGGTCCGGAGGATCCACGTCGAGGTGGGCTGGGAGCCTCCGGTTGGCGTTGTCGCGAACCACTCCCATCGGAATCGGAACGACGCTCTGCCCAGCCTCATCGACTACGGCAACACGCAGTCCACCCGCACGCAGCAACCGCCGGAACATCGTCACGGTCACGTCGCGACGACCCGCCTCGATCGCAGCAATGGTCGGCTGGCTCATGCCGATGCGATCGGCCAGGTCACGCTGGCTGAGGTCGCCACGTCGCCGGGCTCGTATGACGAAGCCCGGCACGTCGAAGCCCTCGGGCTCGGCTTCGGCTGTCATCGAATTCACCTCCTCACCTGCCCCGCGAGAACATTGGCAGTCGGTGCTGACAGTGCCGACACTGCCGACACTGCCGACACTGCCGGCCCGCGCACCGGTACGCAGGGCAATGCGCAGTGGCCCGCTGATTCGCCGCGCTGATCAGTGCGTTTCGGATCAGCGCCACGCTGATTCGTCTGGGTGATCAGTGGGCCAGTCCCGCGACCCTCGCACCCCAATCGCGCAGCAGAGCGGCCCCGAAATCAGGGATGGAGAGCGTCGAACTCGGCCTCGGAGACCCGCTCCTCGTCGGCGTCCAGCCGCAGGTGGGACAGGATCGAGTGGAGAGCGCGCATTGATGCCAGTGCCCGGTCCCCCCAGGCCGAGAGATAGCTGAACTGCCACCACCAGAGCGCCTCGACCTTCCGGCCGGCCCGGTAGTGCTTGAGCCCGTGCGTCAGGGCCAGGGCGACGTCGGCGAGATCGTTCGTGATCGAGCCGTCCGCGCGCTCGGGTGAGGTCACCGGATCGATCACGTAGACGTACTCGTCGATGCCGGCGAGGAGGTTCGCGAGCCCGTCGCGTAGCGGGTCGGGGTCGTCATCCGGACCGGGATCGGCTTCGTAGCGCTCCTCGAGGACGACGTCCTGGATCGCGCCGAGCCTGGAGCCGGCTACGAGCACCTGGGACAGGGCGAGCGTGAGCAGCGGGATGGCCGTGTCGGGTGAGTTGCCCGACGCGACCTCCGTGACCGCCGTCAGGAAGGCGCTCGCCTCGTGCGCCGTCAGGTCGGCCAGGTCTCCGAGCTCGTCGTTCGGGTCGCCCACGTGGACCTCTCCACCCGACGTGGTGTCGCGGGTGGTGTCGTCGGTGGTCATCACAGCCCCCTGCCGGTATGCGTGTCGTATGCCGCTGAGCTGGGTGTCGCTCGCCCGTCCAGTCTGCCGGGTGGCCGGGTCAGGCGTCGACCCGGCGCCTGCCCTCGAAGGCGCGCCCGAGCGTGACCTCGTCGGCGTACTCGAGATCGCCGCCGACGGGCAGGCCGGAGGCGAGTCGCGTGACCGTGACGCCGACGTCGCGGAGCAGGCGAGACAGGTACGTGGCGGTTGCTTCGCCCTCGAGGTTGGGGTCGGTCGCGATGATGACCTCCTGCACCGTGCTCGATGCGAGGCGCTGCATCAGCTCGCGCACCCGCAGGTCGTCGGGACCGATGCCGTCGATGGGGCTGATCGCGCCTCCCAGCACGTGGTAGGTGCCTCGGAACTCTCGGGTGCGCTCGATGGCCACGACGTCCTTGGGCTCCTCGACGACACAGATCGACGCATGGTCGCGCCGTGGGTCCGCGCAGATGCGGCACCGCTCGGCCTGCGCCACGTTGCCGCACTCCTCGCAGAAGCGCACCTTGGCCTTGACCTCGGTCAGCGCCGTGACGAGCCGGGCGACCTCCTCGGGGTCGGCCTGGAGCAGGTGGAACGCGATGCGCTGCGCGCCCTTGGGGCCGACACCCGGGAGTCGGCCGAGCTCGTCGATCAGGTCCTGCACCGCGCCCTCGTACATCCCTGCAGCCTATGCCCCCCCGTTGACCAGCCCCGGCACGTCAGGACGGTGTCGCTCAGTCCTCGTTGACCCCGCTCGGCACGTCGTTGTAGGCGTTCGCGCGCTCCTGACCGGTGAGGGCCGCGATGGCGTCCATGACGTCGTCGGTCAGCTGCCGGCGGGCACGGCCGGCGGGCAGTCCCTGATACGCCTCCAGAGCGATCGGCGTGCCGAAGCGAACGGTCACCTTGGCCAACCGCGGGAC
>DASUQN010000022.1:0-16955 GCA_036280515.1 Intrasporangium sp.
CCTGGTCTCGACGATCGCCCTCGCCCTGCCAGCCGGCGCCGCTGGTGGCCCGTACGTCGCCCTCGGCGACTCCTACTCCTCCGGCACCGGGACGCGGACCTACATCAACGACGGCACGTCCTGCTACCGCTCCGTCTACGCCTACCCGTCGCTCGATGCGGCCCAGCTCGGCCTCAGCCTGACCTTCCGCGCGTGCTCGGGCGCGAAGGTGGCAGACGTGACGAACACCCAGCTCTCCGCGCTGACGACCTCGACGGCGTACGTGACGATCTCCGTCGGGGGCAACGATGCCGGCTTCGCCGACGTCCTTACCGAGTGCGCCCTGCCCGGCTGGATGAGCAACTGCAACGGCGCCATCGATGGGGCGCAGTACGACATCAACAACGTCCTGCCCGGTCGGCTGTCGACGCTGTACTCGTCCATCAAGTCCAGGGCCCCGAACGCCAAGGTCATCGTCGTCGGCTACCCCCGCATCTTCAACGGCGAGGACTGCAACGCCGGCACGTGGTTCTCGCCCAGCGAGGAGTCGCGCCTCAACTACACCGCCGACCTGCTCAACGCGAAGACTGCTGCCGCAGCCTCGGCCAAGGGCTTCACGTTCGCCAACCCGACGTCGCGGTTCATCGGCCACGCCGTGTGCGACGACGTCGAGTGGATCAACGGCCTGTCCTACCCGATCGTCGAGAGCTACCACCCGAACCGGAGCGGGCATGCCTCCGGCTATGTGCCGGTGACCAAGCCGCTCTTCGGAGTCACCGTCCCCGCGGACGCATCCGCCATGCTGTCGGCGAGCACCATCGAGAAGGACGCTCGTCGCTTCACGGCGATCGACCGGAAGATCAAGCCGAAGGAGTTCGTCGCTCCGGACCTTGGGTCGGCTCGGGCCAGGGCGGCGGCCGCTGCTGCGGGCGTCGACCTCTCGAGCCGGGCGAGCATCGACCGCGCCGACCGGATCTGGTCGGAGCGCCAGGCAGCCGAGCGGGCCGCCCGCAACTGACCCCTGCTCCTGACTGCGCGACGCGCAAGCCACCCGACAACACGCCCGGGACCTCGCAACTCACCCCTGCTGCAACATGGGCCAGAACCGAGGAGCCGGGCGTGTTGCGAGGTAGAGCGGCGACCCTAGGGTGAGGGCGTGCGCTACGACGACGTCGTCATCGGGGCGGGGCACAACGGCCTGACCGCCGCCGCCTACCTTGCCCGGGCCGGTCGGCGCGTCCTCGTCCTCGAGCGGTCCGGCCACGTCGGCGGCGCGGCGGTGTCGGTCCGCGCGTTCGAGGGGGTGGACGCGCGCCTGTCCCGGTACGCCTACCTCGTCTCGCTCCTCCCTCGCCAGATCATCGCGGACCTCGAGCTCGATATCCGCCTCGTCCGGCGCCGCTTCTCGTCCTACACGCCGGTCCCCGGCGACCCGACCCGTGGCGTGCTCATCGACAGCGCAGACCCGGCCGCGACGCGCGAGCGCTTCCGACGACTCACGGGCGACGACGCGGCCCACGATCGCTGGACCCGGTTCTACGACCGCATGGCCCGGCTGGCCGAGCGTGTCTTCCCAACCGTCCTCGACCCCCTCCGCTCACGAGACGAGATGCGCGCGTTGAGCGGCGACGACGCGCTCTTCGACGCCCTCACCGACCGGCCGCTCAGCGAGCTCATCGAGGACGTCACCGACGACGACACGCTCCGCGGGATCATCGCGACGGACGCCCTCATCGGCACCTTCGTCACCCTCGACGACCCGGCGCTCCGCCAGAACATCTGCTTCCTCTACCACCTCATCGGCGGCGGCACCGGCGACTGGGACGTCCCGGTCGGCGGCATGGGCGCGTTGACAGAGGCGCTGGCCAGGGCGGCCACAGCTGCTGGCGCGACCATCGAGACGGGCGCCGAGGTGACCGCAGTGGACCCGTCGACGGGTGCGGTGGCCTGGCCCGGCGGCTCCGCCCGCGCGGACAACCTCCTCGCTGCCTGCGCGCCCACTGCCCTGAACGACCTCCTCGGCCGGGCCGGCGCCGCGCCCATTCCAACCGAGCGAGACGTCGAGGGTGCACAGCTCAAGGTCAACCTGCTGCTCACGCGCCTCCCGCGTCTCCGCGACGAGGACACCGACCCGCGTGCCGCCTTCGCGGGGACCTTCCACGTCAACGAGGGGTACCGGCAGCTCGATGAGGCGTATGCCGCTGTGCTCGCCGGGCGCGTCCCCGACCTCCCGCCGTGCGAGGTCTACTGCCACACGCTGACCGACCGCTCGATCCTCGGCCCTTCCCTCGGTGACACCGACGCCCAGACGCTGACCGTCTTCGGGCTGCACCTCCCCGTCCGGCTGTTCCGCGCCGACAACGCCGTGGTGACGCGAGAAGCCGTGGCTGCGACACTCCGATCGATCGACTCCGTCCTGGCCGAGCCGATCGCGGACCTGCTCGTCCGCGACGCGGCGGGCAACCCATGCATCGAGGCGAGGAGCCCGCTCGACCTCGAGGAGTCGCTCGGCCTGCCCGGTGGCAACATCTGGCACCGCTCACTCCAGTGGCCCTGGGCGGAGTCGGCGGACGACGTCGGCAGGTGGGGCGTCGAGACGCCGCACGAGGGACTCCTCATCGCCGGCGCGGGTGCGAGGCGCGGCGGTGGCGTGAGCGGCATCCCCGGGCACAACGCCGCCCGGGCCGTCCTCGAGGGTTAGGCGACGACAGGTGATACAGGGGCTCCCGCGGGGACGCGGCCTCGGTTAGCCTCCCGCTGATGGCACTGCCGCCACCAGCACCACCCTCTCGAGGAGTCGTCATGACCGAGGTCCGCGCGAGCCAGCCGCTCACCGAGCCGACGGGCGCCGTCGTGCCCTCGTCCGTGCCGACCCACTGGTACAACCTGGCAGCCGACCTGCCCGAGCCCTGCCCTCCCCCGCTCCACCCCGGCACCCAGCAGCCACTTGGACCGGACGACCTCGCACCGCTCTTCCCGATGGCCCTCATTCAGCAGGAGGTCACCACCGAACGCTGGGTGGAGATCCCGCAGACCGTCCGGGAGATCTACGCCCTGTGGCGGCCCTCGCCGCTCGTCCGGGCGCATCGACTCGAGCGGGTCCTCGGCACGCCGGCAAAGCTCTTCTACAAGTACGAGGGTGTCAGCCCGGCGGGATCGCACAAGCCCAACACTGCCGTCGCGCAGGCCTACTACAACGCCGTCGAGGGCGCGACGAAGCTGACGACCGAGACGGGTGCAGGGCAGTGGGGCGCCTCGCTGGCCCTCGCCTGTTCCCTGCTCGGTCTCGAGTGCGAGATCTGGCAGGTCCGCGCCTCCTACGACCAGAAGCCGTACCGCCGGTACCAGATGGAGACCTACGGCGGCGTCTGCCACCCGTCGCCTTCCGACCTCACGGAGGCCGGGCGCGCCATGCTCGCGAACGACCCCGACACGACAGGCTCGCTCGGCATGGCCATCTCCGAGGCGGTCGAGGTCGCGGCCAAGGACCCCAACGCCCACTACTCGCTCGGCAGCGTGCTCAACCACGTGCTGCTCCACCAGAGCGTCATCGGGATCGAGGCGCTCGAGCAGCTCGACGCGATCGATGAGACCGCAGATGTCATCTTCGGCTGTGCCGGTGGCGGCTCGAACCTCGCCGGGCTGTCCTTCCCCTTCATCGGGCGCAACCTGCGTGACGGCGCGACGACCAAGGTCGTCGCCTGCGAGCCGGCCGCCTGCCCGTCGCTGACCCAGGGCGAGTACCGCTACGACCACGGTGACGTCGCCGGCCTCACCCCGCTGCTCAAGATGCACACGCTCGGCAAGGACTTCGTGCCGCCACCCATTCACGCGGGCGGCCTGCGCTACCACGGCATGGCCCCGATGGTGTCCCACGCGCTCGAGCTGGGGCTGGTGTCGGCGACCGCCATCGAGCAGGAAGACGCCTTCCGAGCCGGCATCGAGTTCGCACGCGCGGAGGGGATCATCCCAGCGCCCGAGTCGACCCATGCGGTCGCGGCGGCCCTGGCCCACGCCCGTGCCGCGACGACCGACGAGACGATCGTCATCGGGCTGTCCGGCAACGGAGTGCTCGACCTGCCCGCCTACGAGGACTACCTCTGACGGGTCACTCCTGGCGGGTCACTCCTGACGAGTCACTCCGGCCAGACGCCTGACGTCCCGCGTCGGTGGCTGGCCATGAGGTGCGTGTCGATCATGCCGATGGCCTCCATCAGGGCGAACATCGTCGTCGGCCCGACGAACGCAAACCCCTTCTTGCGCAGCGCCTTCGACAGGGCCTTCGACTCATCGGACGCGGTCGGCACCTCGGAGTAGTCGCTCGGCCTCGGGGTGTCGCTCGGCTGGAAGCTCCACACCAGGTCGACGAGGCCGCCCTCGTCGCGGAGCGCGATCGTGGCTCGAGCGTTCTGGATCGTCGCCCGGATCTTCATCCTGTTCCGGACGATGCCCGCGTCCGCCATGAGGCGCTCGACGTCGGCCTCGCCGAAGCCGGCGACGACATCCGGGTCGAAGTCCGCGAACGCCGCCCGAAAGGCCGGCCGCTTGCGCAGGATCGTCGCCCAGGACAGCCCGGACTGGAAACCCTCGAGGCAGATCCGCTCGTAGAGGCCATGCTCATCCCGGATCGGCATGCCCCACTCCGTGTCGTAGTACTCCTTGAGGAGCGGGTCCACCGAGGCCCAGGTGGGCCGTGCCAGCCCGTCGTCACCAACCACCGTCATGGGAAGGACAGTAGTTCGGACCGGTGTCACTCCCTACGATCGATGGGGTGATGCCCTCACTCATCCTCGTCTCCGAGGAACGCAGCGCAGACCTGGCCGACGAGTTCGGCCGCTACCGGCGCGACTACGACCTCCACACCGCGACGACAGCGGCCGAGGCGAAGACCCTGGCCAAGCGGATCGTCGCGGACGGCGGCCAGGTGGCCATGTTCGTGACCGAGTCACGACTCCCCGACGCGAACGTCCTCGAGGCGATCTCGTGGTGGCGCGGCGTGGTCCCGACCGCGAGACGGGTCATCGCCTCGCACTGGTCGGTGTTCCGGGAGGACGCCGCACCGCTGCGCCCCGGGCTGGCGAAGGGCAAGTACGACGCCTTCCTCCTCATGCCGCGTGGCAAGCGCGACGAGGAGTTCCACACCGCCATCTGCGAGCTGCTCTCCGACTGGGGCTCGACCGTCGCCGAGCCCGAGGTCGTCATGGTCAAGATCGTCTCGCCCACCCGTGATCCCCTCACGCTGAGCATCCGCGACTACCTCGACCGGATGGGCATGCCCAACCGGGTCTACGAGCCGGACTCGGAGGTCGGCCGCGCCGTCCTCTCGCACGTGGAGGGCGAGCCCGAGTACCCGGTCCTCATGGCCGCCGACCAGGCCGTCGCCACGGCCCGCAGCGTCCGCGACGTCGCCGAGCGCATCTATGGCCGGCCGGCCGACATCGACGTCGACCAGGTCGTCGACCTCGCCATCGTCGGCGCCGGCCCGGCTGGTCTCGCCGCCGCCGTCTACGCCTCGTCCGAGGGGCTGTCCACCGTCGTCGTCGAGGCGGAGGCGATCGGTGGGCAGGCAGGGACGTCGTCGATGATCCGCAACTACCTCGGGTTCCCGCGCGGCATCTCCGGCATGCGGCTCTCCCAGCGCGCCCGCAACCAGGCGATCCGCTTCGGCACCCGCTTCTTCAGCGGCTGGCCCGTCACGTCGCTCGTCCCGGGCCAGGCCGGCGGCGTCGCGACGCACACCTTGGTCACCGAGGGCGGAGACGTCCACGCCCGTGCCGTCGTCGTCGCCACGGGTGTGACGTACCGCCGGATCGACATCGCGGGCCTCGAGGCGCTCGTCGGCCTCGGCGTCAACTATGGCAGCGCGATGACCGCCGCCCGCGAGATGGAGGACTACGACGTCGTCGTCGTCGGCGGCGGCAACTCCGCCGGTCAGGCGGCGATCCACCTCTCCCGCCTCGCCCGTTCGGTCACGATCCTCGTGCGCGGGGAGGGTCTCGAGTCGACCATGTCGCAGTACCTCATCGGGGAGATGGCCTACAACCCGCGCATCACCGTGCAACCGTGCTCGGAGGTTGTCGACGGCGGCGCGGACGAGGACGGGCGGCTCGGCTGGATCACGGTGCGCGACACCGTCAACGGGTCGACCACGAACCGCCCCTGCCGCGGCCTGTTCCTCCTCCTCGGCGCCGACCCCCACTGCGAGTGGCTGCCCCGCGAGATAGCCCGTGATGAAAGGGGATTCGTCCTCACGGGTCGCGATGTACCACCCGCCAGGTGGCGGGGTGACCTGCCGCCAGGGAGCCTGGAGACGACCGTGCCGGGCATCTTCGCGGCCGGAGACATCCGGAGCGGCTCGATGAAGCGGGTCGCCGCCGCGAGCGGCGAGGGCGCGTCCGTCGTACCGCTGGTGCACTCCTGGCTGGAGCCGACGAGCTCGAGCGCTCAGAGCTCGACGAGCTCGCCGTCCCGGTACACGTAGCGGACCGCCAGGGTCGTCGCCGGCGGGAGGTTCGCCGGATGCGCGGCAGGGCGCGGAGGCGGCCCTGGGCTGGGAGCCGGCTCAGCGGCATACGTCAGTCCGCTGGAGATCCCAGCTGCCTGCGCCTGGCCCGCCCCCAGCGCGGCGGTCCCGACGAAGGCGACGGCGACGGCGGCGCTCAGGCCGCGTCCGATCCTGCGTGCTCTGGTGTCCATGGCGCCACGCTCGCGTCGTGCCCTGTGGCGCGTCTGTGCCGTTTCGTTGAACCGCACATGAGATGCCGTATGCCGCTGGGCTCAGTCCCCGAGGGCCGCTCGCATCGCGTCGGCGACGGCATGGGCCGCGTGGCCGGGTTCGCGGGAGAGGCCGGCGATCGCCCCCTCCCGGTCCGCGTCGGACCGGTTCTGGCTGAGCTTCGCCTTGGCCGAGACGCTCTCGATGACGAGCTCGACGCCGACGATGGCTCTGAGCTGACCTGTGACGTAGCGGTCGGGGGCGTCGGTCACGGCCCACGGCTCGTCGCGGTGGGCCTCGTGGCGGCCGGTCAGCCGCGTGACGACGTCGCGGACCCACTCCGGGTCGTCGTGGACGGTGACCGCGCCGCTCAGCTGGACCTCGCTGTAGTTCCAGGTCGGTACGACCCGGCCGTGCTCTGCCTTCGAGGCATACCAGCTCGGGGAGATGTAGGCATCCGCAGCGGTGACGACGACGAGTCCGGCTGCGCCGGGCGCGATCCGGCGCCAGTGGTCGTTGGCCCGCGCGAAGTGCGCCAGGACCCTGCCCTCGTCGAGGATGAGTGGCAGGAGGGTCACGTCGGGTCGGCCGTCCGATCCGACGGTGACGAGGTGACCGGACGGATGGCCAGCGAGGAAGGGGCCGACCTCGGCGTCGGCCATGGCATTGAAGTGCGGCACGTACACCGCGCCATTGTCACCGATGCGCAAGGGCCCCGGCGTGTGCCGGGGCCCTTGTCGAGACCGCCGCGATCGTGGAGGCACCGCGGCGGCCGGTCCTCAGTGCGACGCCGGAAGGTGTCTTACCGGCTTCCACGCCTGACGAGGCGCAGGCGTCGGCTCCGGTTCCGGGTCGAGCCGGGCCGCGAGGCGCCGAAGTGCGAGCGCGGTGCGGGTGTGCCGGCGGACCGGACGTGCCACCCGATGCTGCCGGGCGACCTGGTCGATGATGAGGTCGCGTGCGATGGCCTCCTGCGGCGTCAGGATCGGACGGACGTGCTGGGAATCGTGGAAGGTTGTCATGTCATGCTCACCTGCGCTCTCTTGACGTGGATGTCGCCGCTGCCCGACTGGACAGCGAGGCTGGTCTGGGCCTCGGCGTCGCCGGGGCCGTCACTGTCCTCGAGCTCGACCCGGACGTCGCCGGTCACGGTGTTGAGGTCGAGGTACGCGGCGACCCCTGCGGCCACCGCGATGCTGACGTCGCCCGTGCCGGTGCGCGCCTTGATGGCTCCGCCGTGGACGGCACCGAGCTTGACGTCGCCCGTGCCGGTCATGAGGTCGAGATCGGCAATGGAGGTGCTGACCACGACATCGCCCGAGCCGGTCTTCGCCTTGACCTCGGCGTCGGCCCGGCGGATGGTGATGTCACCGCTGCCGGAGACGAGGTCCAGCCGCCCGCTGGCCTGACCGACACGGACGTCGCCAGAGCCGGTCTTGGCGCGGGCATCGCCATCGAGAACCTGGACGCTGATGTCCCCGGAGCCCGACTTGAGCTCGGCGCCGCCGAGCTGGTCGAACGCGATGTCGCCGGATCCGGTCGCCGCCTGGACGTCACCGAGGCGGCCCTTGCCCTCGACGTCTCCGGACCCCGTGCGGGTGTCGACGGTGCTCCCTGCCGGGAGGTCGACCTCGACGTCCACGGACCCCTTGAAGAGGCCGATGCCGAGGAAGCCCTCCTTCTTCGGCGCGAGGACGACGACGTCGTTGCCCCGGGCCTCGACGGTGTAGCGCTCGGCGAGCTCCTCACCGGACCGGCCGTTGGCAATGAGTCGGACGGTCGTGAAGGGCTCGTCCGTGACGGTCAGCTTCACGTCTCCCACGAGCTGCTCGACCTTGAGGTTGATCGGGCCGGTTGTCTCGAAACGCTTCTCGAAGTTGCTCATGATGGATTCCTTGCTGGTCTGGTCGTTTCGACGGGGGCCGCGTCAGCGGACCCAGCCCTGCACGCGCTTGTTGGACGAACGGTTGCGGCCCGGGGCGCCGGGACCCGGTCCCCACTGACCGCCGATGTTGATGTTGATGCCCGGCGTGGTTGCCATGCGGACCGCGTTGACGATCCAGGTGTTGAGGGACTGCCCGCGACCCGCTGCGAGCTCCTCGGCCCTGACCTTGAGCGACTCGGGGATGCGCAGGGTGATGCGCGCCGTCTCGCCGTCCTCGTCGAGCGGCAGGGACGCGGTGTCCTCGGTGCGGATGGCGGTCGTGTCGTCCGCGACCGCCGACGGTCCGGCTCCGACGACGACGAAGACCGGCTCGCGGCCCTGGAGCCGGACCTCGACGGAGACCCCGTCGAGCTCGTTGGTGATCTCGGCCGCCGCATGGGACAACGCGTCCATCAGGGCGAGGCGGACGCTTGAGTCGAGTGCGACGCCGAGCCGCTCCGCGGCCTGCTCGGTCTCCTGGCCCATCGCGCGGGCCGCACGCGCAAGGTCCTGACGCAGTGCGTCCACGTACTCTGTGATGTCCATGTGCACCACAATGACATCATGATGATGTCATGTCAACACCCTGACGACGTCAGGTTGACACACCCAGCCACTGAACAAGGACGGCGCGCCGAGCAACGAGCCCAGCGGCATACGGCATGGTGTTTGTCCGAGCGGGTACGGAACCAGCGCACCATGGAGACGCGCCGCACCGAGCTGCTGCGCCACGCCTGACGCCAAGGAGTGACATGCGCAGCCTGGCCACGTCCGACCGAGCCACCGTCCGAGCGATGTCGGGTGCCATCGCTCGCCTCTCCAGCCGATCACGCGCCCGCGAGTTCCTGCGGATCCTGCACCGCATGGGCGCCGACCCGTCGGAGATCGTCGCGGGCGTCCGCGACTCGCCCAACTTCCGGAATCGCCGGTTCGAGGCGGACGAGCCCTCCCTGCGGCCGCGGCTGCGGGCCCAGACGAGCGCGCTGCTCGCGGGGATCCGGGTGCACGGACGCGGACGCCCGGTCGGGGAGGTTCCCCGAGTCCGCCCCGTCCTGCCGGACCAGGCGGGCGAGCTCGCGGTCACCTGGTACGGCCACGCCACGACCCTGCTCGAGCTCGACGGCGCTCGCCTGCTCATCGACCCCGTCTTCGGCGAGCGGGTCTCACCGTCGACTCGCTTCGGCCCCAAGCGCCTCCACCCGGCGCCGGGTCGGATCGAGGACATGCCGAGCATCGACGTCGTGCTCATCTCGCACGACCACTACGACCACCTCGACCAGCCGTCCGTCGCCACCCTGGAGAGGACCCACCAGCCGCACTATGTCGTCCCGCTGGGAGTCGGCTTCCACCTCATGGCCTGGGGTGTGCCCGCGGACCGGATCACGTCCCTCGACTGGCGCGAGTCCACGCAGGTCGCCGGCGTGCGGCTCACCTGCACCGAGGCGCGGCACAACTCCGGTCGCGGCCTCGTCGACAGCCAGACGCTCTGGGCCGGCTGGGCCATCCACGGTCCACGGCACTCGGCCTACTACTCGGGTGACTCGGGCACGTCGAAGCGGTTCGCCCACATCGGGGCCAGCCTGGGTCCCTTTGACCTCACCCTGCTGCCGATCGGTGCCTACGACCCGTACTGGCCGGACCTGCACCTCGAGCCCGAGCAGGCAGTGGCCGCCCATCGCGACGTCAACCGGATCGGGACTGTCACAGAGGCGGTGACGGCGGACGAGGCCGGGGTCGCCGACGAGTTCATCGAGGGCGACCAGCGCATCGACACGCCTGGCGGGGCGCACGAGGAGGGCGAGGCGACGCCGACGGGCCGGGAGGCGCGGACCGCCGCCGCGACATCGGTCATGCTCCCGGTCCACTGGGCGACCTTCAACCTCGCGATGCACTGGTGGGCCGAGCCGATGCGACGGGTGCGGCGCGCTGCCGACGAGGCGGGCGTGCCGCTGATCTCACCCCGCCTTGGCGAGCGCGTGGACCTCACCGAGGCCGAGCCCGACGTCGTGGCGGCCAAGTACGCCCAGCCCTGGTGGAAGGAGTGTTCGGCCGCCGAGGACTCGGGTTACCGTGACGTGTGACCATGCTGAGAGCCGCGGCGGCCGCATCGACGAGCCGCGTCCCGTTGCTGCGCCGGATGGGCGCGTCGGCCGCGGCGATGCGGGCCCGGGCCGCCGGGTCGCCGAACTACCGCGACGGCCAGTTCCGGTCCCACGATCCGACGCACTGGGTCGCGGCACCGGAGGGCGAGGACCTCGGCCATCCAGCGGTCGCCGCCTACCGGGCACGTGGCCGCGGTCGCCCGGTCGGCCGCATCCCGGTCGAGCGTCCGGAGTGGCCGGAGGTCGCGGCTGACCTTGCCGTCACCTGGCTCGGACACGCGACGAGCCTCGTGGAGCTCGACGGCCACCGCTTCCTGCTCGACCCGGTCTTCGGTGACCGGGTCTCACCGTCGAGCCGGGTCGGCCCGCGTCGGCTGCACCCGAATCCCTGCCGCGTCGCTGACCTGCCGCCGCTCGACGCGGTCCTCATCAGCCACGACCACTACGACCATCTCGACGAGCCCACCATCGCCGAGCTCGAGCGCTCCCACCGTCCCCATTACGTCGTGCCGATCGGTGTGGACCTGCACCTCGAGAGCTGGGGCGTGCCCACGGAGCGGGTCACGACCCTCGACTGGCGCGAGGCGACGACCATCGGCGACGTGGTCCTGACGTGCACGGAGGCCCGGCACTTCTCCGGGCGTGGCCTCGTGCGGAACCAGACGCTCTGGGCCGGCTGGGCGATGCGCGGTCCTGCGCACGCGGTGTTCTTCGCGGGTGACTCCGGTCCGACCCATCGATTCGAGGACATCGGCCGCGACCTCGGCCCCTTCGACCTGACCCTGATCCCCATCGGCGCCTACAGCGACCACTGGCCCGACATCCACCTCGACCCCGCTCAGGCGGTGCAGGCTCACCTCGATGTCAACCGGGGCGACGCGAGCGCGTCGGTGCTCCTGCCCGTCCACTGGGCCACGTTCAACCTGGCCATGCACTGGTGGAGCGAGCCGATCCGCTGGGCCCGCCGCTCCGCCACCGAGCACGACGTCCGCCTCGTGGCGCCGCGCCCTGGCGGGCGGATCCTGTTGGCGGGTGAGGGGATCCGCGAGATCGCGGAGCCACCGGTCGATTTGTGGTGGGAGTCGTGCGCGGCCGCTGACGACCACGACTGATCAGCCGTGTGCACCATTCGTTGCCGAGCCCCCGAAACCTGCACACGGCCAGCGGCTCGGCGCGGCGGGGTCGCTCGCTCTCAGTACCTCCCGTGCGCCAGGCGCTTCTCCGCTGTGGCGCTCCACCGTTCGACCGCGCGCGTCGAGTCGGCGGCCGAGCTGGCTGGCCCGCCTGAGGCAGTGCTCCGCTCGGCGCTACGTGCCGCGATGCTCGTGATCGTCGGCTTCGAGCCCGTGAACAGCCACGCCTCGAACAGGTCGTCGAGCTGTTGGCCCGAGACTCGCTCGGACAGCTCGATGAACTGCGCCGTCGTCCCGGTCCCGCCCCCGTGCTCGGAGACCCAACTCCGCGCGATCTCAAAGAACGCCTGGTCGCCGACGCGGTTTCGCAGTACCTGGAGCGTCATCCCACCGCGGACGTAGACCGGATTGCCGAAGAGGTCGTCAGCCGGCGGCTCACCGATGACGAACGTCCAGAACGGGTCGTCCGCCGGGATGTCCGCGTAGATGGAATCGAAGGCGTCCTGCGGCGTGAAGAAGCCCTCGTGCTCGCCCCAGACCCACTCCGCGTAGGTGGCCCAGCCTTCGTTCAGCCAGATGTCCTGCCACTGTTCGAGGGCGACGTGGTCGCCGTACCACTGGTGGGCGAGCTCGTGTGCGACGACGAAGTCACCACCGTCCGGCCAGAAGTACTTCGAGTAGACGGGTCGGGTCTGCGTCTCCAGGGCGAAGAAGAGGTCGTCCTGGTCGTCGACGATCGCACCGACCGTGGAGAAGGGATAGGGACCGAACGCGTCCGACAGGACGTCGAGCACCTCGCCCTGCCTCGCCAGCGACGACTCGATGGGGGGCCCGAGCTCCGGGTCGTCGAGCAGATCAGGATCGACGGCGTCATAGACCGGCAGACCGGATTCCGTGGTCCATTCCCGGACGTCCCACTCACCGATGTCGATCGTTGCGAGGTAGCTGGCCATGGCCTCGGGGGCGTCCCAGACGAAGGTCGTCCACCCACCGGCGGTCTGTTCGCTCTGGAGGAACCCGTTGGCGACGACGCCCAGCCCCTCGGGCACGGTCACGTGGAAGGTATAGGTCGCCGGGTCCCGCGGGTGGTCGTTGACGGGGAACCAGCCCGCAGCCACGTCGGGCTGTCCTGCGACGGTCGCACCGTCGTCGGTTGCCATGAAGCCGGTCCGCAGCTCGAACTCCCCAATCGGGATGACGAACTCCTTCGGCACACCCGAGTACGTCGCGATGACGGTGACGGGCGCGCCCAACTTGATCTTGTGCTGCGGCACGACGACGAGCTCGGCGCCGTCTCGCGTCCACCCCGCCTTCTTCCCGTCGACGCTGAGACTGGAGATGACCATGCCGTCGAAGTCGAGGTTGAACCGGTAGAGGTCCGCGGTGGCAGTGGCGTGGATCGTCGTCGTCGCGGACCAGACATCCGTTGCCGGGTCATATCGGCCGGCGATGTCGTAGTGCTCGACGTCGTAGCCGCCGTTGCCGGCCAGCGGATAGTAGACGTCGCCGACGCCGGCGGCACCGGCCGTGACACGGCCGTTCCTCTTGCCGGAGTCGTCCGCCCCGGCGACCGGCGCGGCCAGCGCGAGCGTCGCCATTGCGACGACGGCGGCGGCGAGAGTGACCGGTGTGAAGCGCTTGGAATGGACCATCAGAGCCTCCCCTGTGAGGTCATGCCCCCTGCGTGACCCCCACCCACGCTACTGCCGCCCACCTCAGCGCGCGCGGTCAATCCGCGAATAACCTCATGATCGAGCGGCGAAGATCCAGCGCCGCATGGCGACGAAACGCAGCACCGTGGACAGGACGTTCGCCACGGCGACGACCACCGTCTGGGCCAGCGTGCCAGCGTCCGGCGTCACCCATTGCTGGATCGCGAGCGCGAGGGTCGTTGCGACATAGGTGATCCCGAAGACCACGAGCGCCTGACCGTGTTGCGCGACCATGCATTCGAATCCGGTCACGCCGAAGGTCCATGCACGGTTGGCGGCGGTGTTGGCGATCGTCGCGATGACGAGCGCGCATCCGTTCGCGAGCTGGGACCCCACTCCCGCCCGGACGAGCAGAGCGAAGAGCCCGAGGTGAAGCACCGTCGACAGCACCCCGATCACCGCGAAGCGGCCGACCTGCGCGGCGAGGCCACCCCGAGGGGCAGCATCGCGGACGGCGGTCATGTCACCAACCCTTGGTTGGCCGCCACCTGACCGTGGACCGGCTGAGTCAGGTCGTAGAACGTCGTGCCGTCGATGCTGACGCTCTGGAAGTTCTCCTGAACCCACGCGGTGATCTCTGAGCTCGCAGAGCTGCCGCCCATCTGCCCCATCCCGCCGAAGCCGCGCCCACCACCGGCGAAGTAGTGGATCAGCCCGTCGGCGACGTACTGCTGGAACTGCTCCAGCGTCGGGCTGGGATCCGAGCCGTTGAACCCGTCGATGGCCATCACCGGCAGCTGGGTCGCGATCTGGAGGCCGGCTGCGCTCTGCGAGCCGACCGCAGCTGCCACCCACGTGTAGGACTGGGGCGTTTTCCGACAGCGCGGCGACCAGTCAGGGTCACCTGCCCGGGCGTTCAGCGTCCGTTCCGCCGTGCCGCTGCTCACCAACGCGGTAGGCCTCGATCAGCCAGCGCGAGAACTCGTCATCCACCTCCGCCGGCGAACGCAACACGAACTCGTGCAGCACGTTGCGCGGCGAGAACACCTCGACTCGCTCGAACCGATCGGTCACGTGCTCACGTGCGAGTACGAGGTGGCCCCGCAGCCAGTGACGCCGCGGCATGAAGGCCGCGAAGCTCATTCGTACGTGCAGCGCGATTCGGGATCGCTCCGCGAGCACCTCATAGGGCCCGACCCCGTCGAGCACGGCGAGCACGGCGTTGAACGTCGCCCGGACGTGCGGATCGCTCCGCTCGAAGTGCCGATCCAGGTCACCGAGCGGCGCGCAGGTGTGCGTCTGGTTGCGGTTGGCGAAACTGCGTCCGCAGCGGTCGCAGACCCACAGCGGCCGGGCCACCGCAGCAGCCTCAGGCGGACGGCAGGAGGAGGGCGAACGTGGTGTCCCCTGGCTTGCTCGACATCTCGACGCTGCCGCCGTGTGCTCGAGTGACCGCCGCGACGATGGACAGGCCCAGGCCGGTGCTCCCTCCGGCACGGCTGCGCGCATTGTCGCCTCGGGCAAACCGCTCGAAGACATTGGGCTGCAGGTCGATCGGAACCCCTGGCCCGTTGTCGTGGACAGCGATGCGCACCCATTCCTCCTCGGGGCGAACGGACGTCGTCACGCGCGTGCCCGCCGGGGTGTGCGTGCGCGCGTTGGCCAGGAGGTTCGTGACGACCTGGTGCAGGCGCGCTGGGTCGCCGCGCACCTCGACCGGCTCCGGCGGCAGGTCGAGCTTCCACTCGTGGGTTGGCGCGGCGGCGTGCGCGTCGCTGACGGCGTTGACGACGAGCATTGACACATCGACCGCCTCGGTGTCCAGGGGGCGACCAGCGTCGAGACGGGCCAGCAGGAGCAGGTCCTCGACGAGCGAGCCCATCCGGCCGGCCTCGGACTCGATCCGTCCCATGGCGTGCGTCACGGATTGGGGGACGGGATTCGACTCGCGCTTGGACAGCTCCGCGTATCCCTTGATCGAGGCGAGCGGCGTGCGCAGCTCGTGCGAGGCATCCGCGACGAACTGCCGGACCCGCTGCTCGCTCCGATGGCGGGCGTTGAGGGCCTCGTCGACGTGGTCCAGCATCTCGTTGAAGGCAGCGCCGACCTGACCCACCTCGGTGCGGGTGTCGGTGTACTCGGCCGCAACGCGTTCCGGTAGAGCCACCTGACCGGTGTGCAGCGGCATCCTCGAGACGCGCGTGGCGGTGTCGGCGACGCGCCGCAGCGGCTCGAGGTTGCGGCGCACGATCCAGGTGCCGAGGCCACCGACGAGCAGCACCCCCGCCAGCACCCCTGCCATGGCGATGACGATCATCCGGCTAATCGTGGCATCGGTAGGCGCCGTGGACAGGCCGACGACCCGGGTGCCCGGTCCCAGCGGCGCTCGGGTCGCTGCGACGAAGAAGTTGACGTCGGCCGCGAGCACCCGGAACCGGCCCGCACCGGCGATGAAGATCGTCTGTGGCCCTTCTTGGGTGGCCGCGCTCTCGATCTGCGCGAGCTGTGCGGACGTCAGGGCCACACGCTTGCCGCGCGACTCCAGATAACCCCCCTCCTGACCGTTGTCGAGGTACTGCACATCGAGGCGCCCGGTCCCCGGCCCCACCCCCTCCTCGCCGAGTTGCGTCACGCCAGGCTGGCGCGGAGCGGTGATCGAGGCAGCAAGCTGCTCGTCGATCTGGGAGATCAGGTGGTGGTTGAGCGCCGTGATGGTGAAGACGGAAGTCGCGACGCTGAGGAGCGTGAAGAGCACGAGCATCGAGGCGACGAGTTTTGTCCGCAGCGTCCACGACGAGGGAGGTCGCATGTCTCCACGCACGCGCTCGAAGGCCTCCTTCGCGCGGTCAGCCAGCGAAGGAGGCGGATGCGGGGAGGACGAGCTCGAGCTGTCCTCGGACCCGGAAGTGCGTGGCGGTTGGACGGGCTCGGGGACCGTTACCTCAAACTGCTGGCTTGAGGACATAACCGGCACCTCGCATCGTGTGGATCATCGGATCCCGGCCGGCGTCGATCTTCTTGCGGAGGTAGGAGATGTAAAGCTCGACGACGTTGGCCTGGCCACCGAAGTCGTAGTTCCAGACGCGGTCGAGGATCTGCGCCTTGGACAGGACCCGGCGCGGGTTGCGCATGAGGTAGCGCAGGAGCTCGAACTCGGTGGCGGTGAGGTGGATCTCCTCCCCCGCCCGACGCACCTCGTGGCTGTCCTCGTCGAGGGTGAGGTCCCCGACCACGAGGACGGAGTCGGTCAAGGAGACCGCCACGGTGGTCCGGCGCATGAGTGCCCGAACCCGAGCCACCACTTCCTCGAGGGAGAAGGGCTTGGTCACGTAGTCGTCCCCGCCTGCGGTGAGCCCGGCCACCCGGTCCTCCACGGAGTCGCGGGCGGTCAGGAAGAGCACCGGAACTCCAGGATCGCTGCTCCGCATTCGCCGCAGCACCTCCATGCCG
>DASUQN010000023.1:0-2158 GCA_036280515.1 Intrasporangium sp.
GACATGCCGCTGTATCTCGACGTACACCACAAGATCGAGGGGCTTACCGGCGAGGAGCTGACGCACGCCCATCAGAAGGATCTGGAGGTCCAGAGCAAGTACGGCGTCAACTACATCCGGTACTGGTACGACGAGGGCACCGGCAAGGTGTTCTGTCTGGTCGAGGCGCCCAGCAAGGAGGCCGCGGCGGCCGTTCACCGCGAAGCTCACGGCCTCGTCGCCGACGAGATCATCGAGGTCAAGGAAGGCGCGTAGCGCCGGACTCGCTGCCCAACGATGCCCTGCCCCCAGTGCGGTCAGCAGAACCCTCCGACCGCGAAGTTCTGTAACCACTGCGGGGCACCCCTCGAGGTCGCCTGCCCTGGCTGCGGGCACCCCAACCCGCCCGGGAGTCGTTTCTGCAACGCGTGCGGAGCCGCGTTAGGCCACGGCGCGCCGCGTGCCGCGGTGGCTGTTGCCGGCCCGGCCTCCTACACTCCGGCCCACCTCGCCGCCCGGATCCTGACCTCTCGCGAGGCGCTGGAAGGCGAGCGGAAGCTCGTCACGGTCCTGCTCGCCGACCTCAAGGGTTCGATGGAGTTGCTCGCCGACCGTGACCCTGAGGACGCACGGGGGCTCCTCGATCCGGTGCTCCAGCACATGATGGAGGCGGTCCACCACTACGAGGGCACCGTCAACCAGGTCATGGGAGACGGCATCATGGGGCTCTTCGGCGCGCCGCTCGCCCACGAGGATCACGCGTTGCGCGCCTGCTACGCCGCGCTGCGAATGCAGGAGCGGGTCGGCCGGTACAGCGACGAAGTTCAACGGACTCAGGGCGTCCCGGTGCAGATCCGGGTCGGGCTCAACTCGGGCGAGGTGGTGGTGCGCTCGATCGGGAGCGACCTCCACATGGACTACTCGGCGGTGGGCCAGACAACCCATCTCGCCGCCCGCATGGAGCAGATGGCCAGGCCGGGCTCGGTGCTGCTGTCAATCGCCACTTGCCAGTTGGTGGAGGGCTACGTGCGCATCCGGCCGCTCGGGCCCATCCCGGTCAAGGGGCTGGGGCACCCGGTCGAGGTCTTCGAGCTGCTCGGGGCAGCACCCACCCGGACGCGACTCCAGGTGGCCGCCACGCGCGGGCTCACCCGCTTCGTCGGCCGCGACGCCGAGCTGGAGCAGCTCCGGACGTCGCTGGCGCGCGCGGGGGGCGGTCAGGGCCAGGTCGTCGCGCTCGTCGGGGAGCCCGGCGTGGGCAAGTCGCGCCTCGTCTGGGAGCTGGCGCACTCGCACCGCACGGACGGCTGGCTCGTTGTCGAGTCGAGCTCGGTCTCCTACGGCAAGGCGACCACCTTCGCTCCCGTCATCGACCTGCTCCGCACCTACTTCGGGCTGGAGGACCACGACGATGCCCGGCGGGCGCGCGAGAAGCTGACGGGGCGGCTCCTCACCCTCGACGAGCAACTCCGCCCGGTGCTGCCTGCGCTCCAGGGCATGCTCGACATCGCGGTCGACGACGATTCCACCTGGCGGAGCCTGCCTCCGGACCGCCAACGTCAGCAGGTCGTCGACGGCGTGAAGCGTGTGCTCCTTCGCGAGAGCCAGGTCCAGCCGCTGCTGATCGTCGTGGAGGACCTCCACTGGGTCGATACCAGCACCCAGGGCCTCCTCGACAGTCTGGTCGAGAGCCTCCCGTCACACCGCGTGCTGCTCCTCGTGAACTACCGGCCGGAGTACCGGCACGACTGGAGCGGCAAGAGCTACTACACCCAGATACGTCTCGACCCCCTCCCGCCAGCCAGCGTCGAGACCCTGCTGGACGGGTTGCTGGGATCGGACGCCGGCCTCCGCCCACTGCTGTCGCTGCTGACCGAGCGAGCCCAGGGGAACCCGTTCTTCCTCGAGGAGAGCGTGCGGGCGCTGGTCGAGACCGGGGTGCTCACGGGTGAGCGGGGCGCCTATCGTCTGGCGAAGCCGGTGGACGTCGTGCAGGTGCCGGCGACTGTCCGGGTGATCCTGGCCGCCCGGATCGATCGCTTGACGCCGGGGGACAAGGCCCTGCTGGAGGCGGCGTCGGTCATCGGCAAAGACGTCCCGTTGGCGGTCCTCCAGGCGGTCGCGGACCTGACCGACGAAGAAGTGGCCGCGGGGCTCGGGCGACTGCAGGCCGCCGAGT
>DASUQN010000024.1:0-3057 GCA_036280515.1 Intrasporangium sp.
GCCGACGTGGCGGCGCGTGCGGCCGAGATGCGGGCCACGCAGGCCCGCAAGGAGCGGCAGCAGAAGCAGATGATCGCGGCCGCCGTGGCGGTCGTCGTGGTCATCATCGCCGTGGCGGTGGGTGTCGTGGTCGCCAACAACAACGACGGTGGTGGCCAGACGGCCGCGTCCGACACCGCGTTCGTCCCCAAGCTCACCTCGATCCCGGCGTCGGCGTTCGACGCGGCCGGTGCGCCCACCGAGGCCAACGCGGTGCCGCAGAAGGTCCAGGGCGGTGAGGTCCTCGAGGAGGACGGCAAGCCGCGGATGATCTACGTCGGTGCCGAGTTCTGCCCGTACTGCGCTTCGGAGCGCTGGGCCATGGTGGCGGCGTTGTCGCGGTTCGGGACGTTCGAAGGTCTCCAGCCGACCCGGTCCGCGGTGAACGACGGCAACATCCCGACCGTCACCTTCACCGGCACGACGTACACCAGCGACTACCTGACGTTCGACGCCTGGGAGACGAGCGACCGCGAGCACAAGCCGCTCCAGACACTGCCGCCCGACGTCGACGCGCTCTTCAAGCAGCACAACCCCCAGGGCGGCATCCCGTGGACGTTCTACGGCACGCACGAGCTGTCCGGCTCGGGCATCCCGCTCGAGCCGCTGCTCGCCCACACCGGTGACAACGGCTGGAACGAGATCGTCGGCCAGATGCAGACGGGGACCGGCGACGTCGGCACGTCGATCAACGCGAACGCCAACATGATCTCGGCGCAGGTGTGTGAGCTGACCGGCGGCCAGCCGGCCAACGTCTGCACCAGCCCGGGAGTGACGGCAGCGGCGGCCCTGGTCCAGAAGTGATCTCCCGACCCCGGTGGCTCGCGCCCACCTCGCTGATCCTGTCGATCGTGGGGTTGCTCGTCTCGGCGTACCTGACGTTCGAGCACTACACCGGCAACGAGACGCTCGCCTGCACCGTCACCGGGGTCATCGACTGTGGCAAGGTCACGTCGAGCGCCTGGTCGACATTCATGGGCGTGCCCGTGGCGCTGCTCGGGCTGCTCTTCTTCGTGGCGCTGACCATCCTGGTGCTCCCGTCGGTCTGGCGCCGGCCCGAGCCCTGGCTCGACTGGCTCCGCTTCGGGTTGCTGACCATCGGGCTCGGGATGGCGCTCTACCTTGTCTGGGCCGAGCTGTTCCGGATCCACGCCATCTGCTCGTGGTGCACCGTCGTGCACGTGGTGACGTTCGCGCTGTGGATCATCGTCCTGTTCGGGCAGATCCTCTCCACGCGCGGCGACGAGGTCACCGCCGAGCCGCACGATGCGGACGACGAGGCGGGGAGCCCGGTCAGTCGTCCCAGGCGATGACGGGCATCTCGACGGTGTCGACGCCGACGACCGACTTCTCGACCGGCTTGCTCGGCAGCACCGTGGCGACGTAGTCCGCGAGGGCCACGTCGAGGGGCGTGTCATGTCCGGCGAGCTCGCTCATGTACCAACGGTGCTCGAGGACCTCGTGGAAGATCTCGGCCGGCTCGAGGCGGCCGGTGAGCTCGCGCGGCACGGAGCGGGTGATCGGCTCGTAGACCTTCGTCAACCACTCGTGCGCCACGATCTCCTCGTCGTCGCCCTGTCGGTCGGTCGCGGCGGCGTAGGCGTCGAGGTCGTTGAGCAGGCGCCGTGCCTGGTTCTCGCCGACGTCGAGGCCGGTGAGGCGGAGCAGCCGGCGCGAGTGGTGGCCCGCGTCGACGACCTTCGGGGTGATCTGGATCTGGGTGCCGCCGAGATCCGTCGTCATGGTCAGCTCGTCGACGTCGAAGCCGAGGTCGTTGAGCCGGCGGATGCGCTCGTCGACGCGCCAGCGGTCCCCGACCTCGAACCGCTCCGTGCCGGTCAGCGCCTCCCACAACGAGTGGTAGCGCTCGATGATCGAGGCCGCCACCTCGAAGGGGTCGGCCTGCTCCTCGAGGAAACCGCCGGCCTCGAGGTCCATGAGCTCCCCGGCGATGTTGACCTGGGCGATGTCGAGGTCGTGCTGCCGCTGCCCGTCGCTGAGCCGCTCGTGGAGCTCGCCCGTCTCGGCATCGACGAGGTAGGCGGCGAAGGCGCCGGCGTCGCGCCGGAAGAGGGTGTTGGACAGCGACACGTCGCCCCACCAGAAGCCATCGAGGTGGAGCCGGACGAGGAGCAGGGCCAGTGCGTCCATCAGCCGCACCGCCGTGTCCGGACGGAGCGACTGGCTGAAGAGCACCCGGTAGGGCAGGGAGAACTGGAGGTGCCGGGTGACGAGGCACGAGTCGAGGGGGCGACCGTCGGCGTCGGTGCGGCCGTGGACGACCCCGAAGGGCTCCACGCAGGGCACCCCGAGACGCCGCAGGTTGCGCAGCATGCCGTACTCCCGGTCGGCCAGCTCGGACTTGATCTCCTTGACGGCCAGCACCCGGTTGCCGAGCCGGACGAAACGCACGACGTGGCGTGAGATGCCGCGCGGCAGGGCCGCCAGCACGGACGCGGGCCAGTCCTCGAGCGGCGTGGACCACGGCAGGTCGAGCAGGGCCGACTCGGGGCGTGCCGTCGTGATCGCGGGGCTCACCGCCCCATCGTGGCACGTCCATCCCGTGTGCCGCTGGGCCGGCTCCCGCACGGACTTCCCTGGTGACGCGACTGGGAGGGCTGGGAGGTCCGATGGGCTGGGAGCGAGCTCTGCGGCATACGGGACAGCCGTGTTGTGAAGGCCCCAAAGGAAAGGGCCCGCGCCGTGGTTGCGGCGCGGACCCTCCTGTGTGCGGTGGGGCGACCGTCAGTCGCCGACGCGCTCACCCGAGTCGGACTTGAAGAGGTGGACGTGGCCCGTCTTCGGGCGGAGGTGGACGAGCTCGCCCTTCTCCGGGGGACGCCGGCCGTCGACGCGGGCGATGAACGGCGCATCGGTCGTCTCCTCGCCCTCGATGTCGACCTGGTGCGCCTTGGCCGAGCCGTAGATGTAGGCGTCGGCGCCGAGCGATTCGACGACGTCGACCGTGACCGGGATGCCGGCGGTGCCGTCGGCCGTCTCGAGGTCCTCGGGCCGAAC
>DASUQN010000025.1:0-12762 GCA_036280515.1 Intrasporangium sp.
CGGAAGCAGAACCTCATGCTCGTCATCGACACGGGCCGCGGCATGGCCGCGGCCGCCGGTGGCGGCGAGCCGAAAAAGAGCGTGGCAATCGTCGCCGCCGGGCTCGTGGGTTACCTCGCCCAACGGCACGGAGACCTCGTCGGTCTCGTCCGAGGCGACGCGACCAGCACGGTCGCGCACCCGATGCGGGGGAACGAGGCCCACCTCGAGCGGCTTCTGCGCGCGATCGACAGTTCGACGACCTTGGACGGCGAGCAGAGCAACCTGACGACCCAACTGCAGTGGATCGTGCGCAACGTGCGTCGGCGGCTGCTCCTGCTCATCGTCGCCGACGACGTGGAGCTGGACCCGGGGCTCAGCGACCTCCTGCGGCGCCTCCACGTCCAGCACGAGATCCTGTGGATCACCGTCGAGGACGCCGACCCGACGTCCGTCGATGCGGCCCGCACGACCGTCGACGTGGCTGACCACTACACCCTGCCGACGTTGGTGCGGACGAGCGCCCGCGTCAGGGCGGCCTACGCGCAGGCGGTCGCCGCACGCGTTCGGGCGACGAACACGGTGCTCGATGCGGCAGGGATCAACCACACGCGAGTCGGCTCGAGCGACGAGGTCCTCACGGCCGTGTTCGCCCTGTTGGAGAGGCAGCGTCGTGCGAGCGGCTGACTCCCCGCCCCCCGGCTTCTATGCGCCCGACCCCTACTCCGGTCGCTGGCTCTGGATCGGCGTCTCGCTCCTTGCCGTGGTCCTCGCCTGGTACGCATGGGTCTGGTGGACCACGCGCTCCCGACCCGTCGTCATCCCACCCAGGATCGCTCCCGACCGGCTCACCCGGCTCCGGGCCGACTATGCGCGCCAGATCGATCTGGTCGTCGCGCAGGCCGAGGGAGGAGCCATCACCCAACGACGCGCTCACCAGCAGGTGAGCGTCCTCGTCCGCCACTTCGTGCAGGAGGTCTCGGGCATCCATGCCCCGACGATGACGCTGACCGACCTCACCAACTCGGGAGCGCGCCTCAGTCCCGTCTCGAGGGTCGTGGGCGTCCTCTATCCCGGTGAGTTCGCGCCGCGGGAGACGGAGACCGTGGCCGGCGCCGCTCTGGTCGCCAAGGAGGTGGTGGCCCGATGGAGCTGAGGTATCCGGCCATGGTGAGCGTCGGGGCCGTCGCCGTGATCATCGGGGCCCTCGCGGTGTACCGCATCGTGGCAGCACGGTCCCGCACCTCCGCCGAGCCGGTCGCCAACACATCCCTGCTGACCGGCCTTCCCGAGTACCGGCGAGCGCTGCGTCGGCATCGGATCCGAATGCTGGTGCTCGCAGTCAGTGCGGCCCTGCTCGGTGGCGCGGCGCTCATCGGGGCCGCTCGCCCAGTTGACGTGACGATCGACCGCCCGGAGACGCGCAACCGCGACGTCGTGCTCTGCCTCGACATCTCGGGGTCCATGGCGGCCTACGACGCCGAGCTGGTGCGGACCTTCATGACGCTCGTCACCCAGTTCGAGGGGGAGCGGATCGGACTGGTCATCTTCAACTCCTCCGCGGCCACCGTCTTCCCCCTCACCGATGACTACGACTTCATCCGCGAGGAGCTGGAGATCGCCCTCCGTGCGCTCGCGGGCGACCCCGAGGTCGACTACTTCTTCGCAGGGACGTTCAACGGTCTCGGCACCTCGCTCATCGGGGACGGGCTCACCTCCTGCGTGTCGAGCTTCGACCGGGTCGACACCCGACGAGCCCGCTCGGTGGTCTTCGCGACGGACAACGAGCTCGCCGGCCGGCCGATCATCGAGCTCGACGAGGCGATCGAGCTCGCCAAGCTGCGCTCGGTCCGCGTCTACGGACTGAATCCCGAGGAGAGCGGTCACGACGAACAGGCGGTCGAGATGCGGGCGCTGGTCAAGTCGACGGCGGGGGAGTACTACGCCATGAGCGACCGAACGGCCGTCGAGCGCATCGTCCGTGCGGTGGAGGCGCAGGAGGCGACCGTCATCGACGCCGCAGCCCGACGGATCCTGACGGACAGCCCCGCGGTCCCGATCACCCTCGCGGGACTCGGACTGGCCGGCGTCGTCGCGGCCAGCCGGAGGTGGGGCGCGTGACCTTCCTCCCGATCGCACCCGTGTGGGTCCTGGCCGTCCTGGCGGTGACCGCTCTGGTGGCCGTCTGGTGGCACCCGAGCGCGGCGGGGGTGCCGGGCGAGTCACGCGCCGGCCACTGGCGCCTGTCGGCGGCCGTCCTCCTGCTCGGTGTCGCGGCGCTGCGGCCAGGGGTCCCGGGCGATGAGGCCGAGGCCACGGTTGCGAACCTCAACGTGTACTTCGTCGTCGACACGACGAGCAGCATCATCGCCGAGGACTGGGGTGGCGAGGGGCCGCGCCTGGTGGGCGTGCAGGGCGACATCGCCGACCTCGCCCTCTCGCTCTCGGGGGCGCGGTACTCCATCGTGACCTTCGACCAGGAGGCGCGCGTACGACTGCCCCTGACGACGGACACGACCGCTCTCGACGCTGCCGTGTCCACGCTCCTGCCGGAGGCGTCCGAGTACTCGCTGGGGTCGTCCGTGACCGAGGCCAACGAGCGCCTGACGACCTTGCTCCAGCAGAGCAGCGAGCGCCATCCCGAGCGAGGACGCATCGTGTTCTACCTCGGCGACGGCGAGCAGACCGCGGCCGGTGAGCCCCCACCCTTCACCATCCCCGCCGGTCTCATCCAGGGCGGCGCGGTGCTCGGCTACGGCACCCCGGACGGCGGTCGGATGAAGTCGACCCGCGCGCGCTACGACGCCTCGCCCTCGTACATCCAGGACCCGGCCACCGGGCGGGACGCGGTCTCGGTCATCGACCAGGACCGCCTCGAGCAGCTGGCCCAGCAACTCGGCCTGCCGTACCTGCACCGCGTCGCCGGCGAGTCGGTGCTGCCGGCCGTGGACTCGGTCGACGTCGCCCGCTACGCATCGACCGAGGAGCTCGAACGAGAACGCGTCAGCACCCGCCGCGAGCTCTACTGGCTCCTGCTCATCGGGGTCGTCGGCGTGGCCCTGTGGGAGATCGGCGCGGGCCTTGCCGGCCTGGTCCAGGCCCGTGGCCGGAAGGGGGCGCCGTGAGCACCTTGACCACTCCGACTCCCAGCCCGCCGTCGGGCACCGAAGCGGGCCCGACGGGCCGTCCAGGCGCCCCGCGCACCCCCGCCCGCCGGGTCCTGCGCCGACGCCTGTTGCTGGCCTCGGCCCCGCTCGTGCTGCTCGTCGTCCTCGTCGCGACGCGGCTGGTGAGCCTCAACGCCGTGCACGACCAGACCCTCGCGGGCTACCAGGCCGGCGACAAGGCGCGCACTCTCACCTGGGGCGAGCGGCAGGGCTGGGTCAACGTCGTCGAGCGCTTCCGGGCGCCCTTCGCGATCGGTGATGCGCATGTCCTGAGTGGTCACTTCGGACTCGCCCGGCCGTGGTTCGAGGAGGCCTTCGCGCTCGTGCCGAAGGGTGGTATCGAGGAGTGCAAGGTCCGCGTCAACCTCGGCCTGACCTACGAGGCCCTGGGCGACGCGGCGAGGGCGAGGGAGCGGACGGACGAGTGGCGCCAGTTCTATGAGAAGGGCCTGGCGGTCACTCGGGAGCGCCCGCCGCTCTGCGACGCACCAGAGGGCGGCGAGACGGGCGAACAGCTCGATCAGGCCGAGCAGCGGATGGAGGAGAAGAACCAGCCGCAGCCGGGCGAGGAGGAGCAGCCTGCTCCAGAGGAGAGCCAGCCGACCCCGCAGCCGACGCCGATCCCCGAACCGGAGAACGCTCCCAGCCAGGAGCAACAGGATCTGTTGCGGGAGCAGCAGCGACAGAACACCATCGAGCGCAACGAGCAGCGCGGCGCCGATGATCGCGTTGAACCCGAGGGGGGAGTCGGCAGCTATCCCAGGCCGTGGTGACCGGGCGCGAGCGCGACCGTGTTGCGCGCGTGGCGGCAACCTGACGGCGCGGGTTGGCGAACCCGCGCCCCGTGCACGAGGCGACGGACGTGGCGGCCCGAGCCCAGCGGCATACGTCCCGATCAGTGCACGGCTGGGAGGTCTGGATCGTCGATCACCTCGCCGACGAGCTCCTGCACGTCGATGGCGGCCTTGCCGCAGGACTCGGGGCGTCGCGTCCCGGTGGGGCGACGCTGCACCCAGACCCGCCAGGAGCGGCCGTCCTCGTGGGCGACCTCGATGACGGGATCGTCCCCTTCGGCGTCACTGGGGACGGCCCGGAGCGCCCCGAGCCGGGTCTCCTCGATGAGCGCACGCACGTGGGACTCGGCGCACTGGGCGAGCGCCGGCAGCGGTGACCGGCCGCGGTCGTGAGTCGCGCCGAGGAGTTCGCGCGGGACGTGCCCCGTGTCGCTCGCCTCGAGCACCCAGCCGGCCGTCGTCTCGTCGAGTCGGGCGAAGCCCTGGCCCCATGGCAGCAGGACGGCGGTCGGGGCGAAGCGATGGCCACCTGTGTGGGAGACCTCCCAGACCCGTCCGGGAGCGAGCCTGGCGGCTGCGGCCGCCAGGGGACGACCCCGGACGGCGCAGCACACGTCACGGCGACCGTTGGTGCAGATCAGCAGGTGCGGCGGCGCATCCTCAGCGCCCGGAAGGGAGGCCCGCACGAGCGCGCGGTGACCCCTGGCCAGCGCGGACCAGTCGAGCTCGAGCAGGTCCCCGGGCTTGGCGACGTCCGCCGACAGCATCCACGCATCGTCGGCCCGGACGCCTGCGTGGGCGACGAGGACGCGGCGAGGGCCGTCATGGTCAGGATGGCCGCTGGGTCGCCGGATGAGCATGAACCTCCCTCCAGCGTCCGCGCACCGGCTGTCGAGCTCAGCACCGAGCTCCGCGCCGAGGTGAGACTCATGCGCGGCCACCCGACCCCAGGGACCGGACTGCTCGAGGACGACGAAGAACACGGCGCCGGCGGCGGTGCCGAAGGCGTTGGTCCCGTCCTGGTCCCAGAGGACCGAGCAGGCGTCCTCCGCCGGCGTGGCGTGACCGGAGGTGGCGGGGTGCCGGCCAACATCCGCCTCAGCCGCGGGCGGCGGTGCGTCCGTCTCGTTCGGCGGTGCATCCGTCTCTGGAGGGCCCGCTGGCGCTGGGGGCGGAGTCGGCGGGCGCTTTGCCGCGCGCTTGCGGGGAGGCATCAGACGGGGGGCGCCGCGACGATGGCGGCGATGACGGTGTTCGTCTCGGTGCCCGAGCCGTCGCGCCGGCCTGTCGGAGCAGGCAGCTCGATGGCCACGCCACCGGCCGCCGCCGCCCGGGCCGGCGTGTTGCCGGCGAATGCGACGACCAGGGTGTCGTGGCCCTTGAGGAAGCGGTGGCACCTGACGCCACCGGTGGCCCGCCCCTTGGGTGGGTATTCGGCGTACGGCGTCACCTTGAGCGAGCCCCCCTCTGTGCCGGGCAGCGCACCGGAGGAGCCGGCCGAGGTGACGACGATGGCCTCGCGGTCTGGATCGACGACACCGAAGAACACGGCCCGGGCATCGTGACCGAGCTTGATCCCTGCCATTCCAGCCGCGGAGCGTCCTTGGGGCCGAACGGATTTCGCCGAGAACCGGAGCAGCTGGGCGTCACCCGTGATGAAGACGAGGTCCAGCTCGTCCCGGTCGGCCACGGCCGCGCCGACGACTCGGTCGCCGTCCTTGAGGCTGATGATGTCCCAGTCGTTGCTCTTCGGGGCGTCCGGAGCGACCCGCTTGACGACGCCGGCCGCCGTGCCGAGCGCCAGGATCGGCGCGTCTGCTCCGATCGGGACGATGGTCAGGGGCTCCTCTGTCTTGGCCAGGTCGACGTAGGCGGCCAGGGGTGCGCCACCACCGAGGCTCGGCGCCCCGTTCACCGGAGGCAGGGTCGGCAGCTCGAGGGCCGACAGCCGCACGAGGCGGCCGGTGGTCGTGACGAGGCCGAACTCACCTCGAGCGGTCGTGCGCACCGCGCCCACCAGGGCGTCGTGCTTGGACCGGGCCCCTTCGGCGGTGACCGGCTCGGCGTTGCCCGTGCGCGCCAGCAGCCCGGTGGACGAGAGGAGCACCCAGCACGGGTCGTCCGCGATCTCCAACGGCGCGGCGCTGGACTGCCTGGCCTGGCCCGAGCTCTCGAGAAGGACGGTGCGGCGCGGCGTGCCATGCTTCTTCGCGACGTCGGCCAGCTCGGTGGAGACGAGCTTGAGGAGCAGCTTCTCGTTGTCGAGCAGCGCGCGCAGCTCCTCGATGGTGCGCTCGAGCTCCGACTTCTCGTTCTCGAGCTCGATGCGGGAGAACTTGGTCAGCCGACGCAGCTGGAGATCGAGGATGTAGGTGGCCTGGGGGTCCGACAGGTCGAAGATCTCCATGAGGCGGGTCTTCGCGGTGCCTGCGTCGTCCGAGCTGCGGATCACCTGGATGACCTCGTCGATGTCGACGATCGCGATGAGCAGGCCCTCGACGAGGTGGAGGCGCTCCTCCTTCTTCGCGAGGCGGAACTCCGTGCGACGCCGGACCACGTCGGTCCGGAAGTCCACGTAGACCTGGAGGAGCTCCTTGAGCCCCATCGTCCGGGGCTGGCCCTCGACGAGGGCGACGTTGTTGATCCCGAAGTTCTCCTCCATCGGCGTCAGCCGGTAGAGCTGCTCGAGCACCGCCTCCGGGTTGAAGCCGTTCTTGACCTCGATGATCAGCCGCAGTCCGTTGGCCCGGTCGGACAGGTCCTTGAGGTCGCTGATGCCCTGCAGCTTCTTGCCCTGGACGAGATCGCGGATCTTCTCGATGACCTTCTCGGGGCCGACGAGATAGGGCAGCTCCGTGACGACGATGCCCTTGCGCCGTGGGGTGATGCTCTCGATCCGGGCCGTGGCGCGGGTCCGGAAGCTGCCACGACCGGTCAGGTAGGCGTCCCTGACCCCCTCGAGCCCGACGATCCGCCCACCGCCGGGCAGGTCGGGCCCGGGGACGAACTTCATCAGCTCGTCCAACGAGCACGACGGGTTGGCGATGAGGTGGCGTGCCGCGCCGATGACCTCGACGAGGTTGTGCGGCGCCATGTTCGTCGCCATGCCGACGGCGATGCCAGAGGCGCCGTTGACGAGCAGGTTGGGGAACGCCGCCGGCATCACCTCGGGCTGGTACTGCGTGTCGTCATAGTTCGGCACGAAGTCGACGGTGTTCTCGTCGAGTCCCGAGACCATGAGCAGGGCGGACTCGGCGAGCCGAGCCTCGGTGTAGCGGGCCGCCGCCGGGCCGTCGTCCAGGGACCCGAAGTTGCCATGGCCGTCGATGAGGGGCAGTCGCAACGTGAACGGCTGCGCCATCCGGACCAGCGCGTCGTAGATGGCCGTGTCACCGTGTGGGTGGTACTTGCCCATCACCTCGCCGACGATGCGCTGGCTCTTGACGTGGCCGCGGTCTGGCCGCAGCCCGAGCTCACTGGCGCCGTAGAGGATGCGCCGTTGGACCGGCTTGAGCCCGTCGCGAGCGTCGGGGAGGGCCCGGGAGTATATGACGCTGTACGAGTACTCGAGGAAGGCGTTCTGCATCTCCTCCTCGACGTCGATCCCGACGATCTTCTCCTCGAAGTCCGGAGGGGGAGGCGTGGTGGTCGTGCGTCGGGCCATGCCGGGTCGGGCTCCTTGCTGCGTTGGATGAACACCCCATCTTCGCCCAAGGCGTCCCCGAGCCGTCACCTGCCACGCCGCAAAGCGCCGGTCACCCCGAACCGGCCCCAGTGGGCGACGTCCTCGGCACCCCGTCGGGGGCGCCGCAGACTGGGGCTCTTCGGCCCGGGGAGCGCGTGCCCCATCGAGACGACACCGACGATTCGGCGGCCGGAGGGGATGCCGAAGGCCGCCTTCACGGCGGCGTGGTGGATCGCTGGCACCCCGAAGAAGAGGCCCCCGAGCCCCTCGTCGACGGCGGTGAGCAGGATGAGCAGGGCCGCCATCCCCGTGTCGACGTCCCAGTACGGGACCGGCCAACGACCTTCGTCCCGATCACTCCAGCCCTTGTCGGGCGCGGCGTAACGGTCGAGGTAGGCGTCCTTGTCCGACAGACACAGGATGAGCACCGGCGCATTCCGTATGCCGCTCAGCCAGCTGTCGCTCGGACCCTCCTCGGGCGTCGTGGCCGCCCAGAACGAGTCACGCTCGTCGGCGTTCGCGAGGACGAGGAAGTCCCAGCCCTGGCTGAAGCCCGCACTGGGGGCGCGGACCGCGTTTGCGAGGCAACGCTCGATGATCTCGAGCGGCACCTGCCGGTCGGGATCGTAGCGGCGGACCATACGGCGGCGCCGCACGACGTCGGAGAACTCCATGTCCGACAGCGTTGCACCCCAGCCGGCGACCTGTGCCACGTGGAGGCTGCGGCTGTCAGGCGGTCGCAGCCTCTTGGATCCGAGTCAGACCGCGCACGACGAGCAGCCACGGCACGAGAGCCGCTGCCAGTACCACCGCCGCCGCGAGCTCGAGCCCGGGAGCGATGCGGGACTCTGTGGCACTCGCGCCGAAGGAGTGACGAGCCACCAGCTGGTCGAGGAAGGTGGAGCCGATCCACAGCGCCCACCAGAGGTTGATGCGACCTGTGGCCACATGGTGGCCGTCGTCTCGAACTCCAAGGCTGGCTCGATGGACGTTCGTCAACCACCTGCCGCGGGAACCAGAAGCTGACGATCGGGACGAACCAGCCAAGCCAGATCCAGATCCGCGAGCGCCGGTGCGCGAAGTGAGGTGTGACGAGGTCCCCGTTGTCCCGGGCCCGCGTCAACCACACGTTGGTCACGACGTAGGCCGCGATCATGCTGGCGATCAGGGGAAGTCCAAGCAGGGAGTACACGGCGTGGACCGGAGCCAGTTCGCCCTCTGACCTGAAGGCGGCATCCGCCGGGAACGCGATGAGCGCCGTGACGAGTGACAGGACGACACACAGCCCGCTGAGGACAGCGACAGCCAGGGCGAGGCCGCCCGTCTGGCGCAAGACCGTCGGTGACGCGGATGCGGGTGGGCTTCCCAGCCGGGCGAAGCCGGGAACGGCGGTGGGGCAACGCAGCGTGACACGATGTGCGCATGGTGGGAAGCGAGATCTCCCCGGCAGGTCCGGCGGCTGGCGCCGGGGGTCCGGAGGGCGGCGCCGTCGACGACGAGTCCTGGCCCAAGGCGCCCGTCGAGTGGGAGGCCGACGTCGTGCTCAGGGACGGCACGGTTGCACACATCCGCCCGATCACGCCGGCAGATGCGGACCGGTTGCGGCAGTTCCACAACCGCCAGTCCGACGAGTCCATCTACTTCCGGTTCTTTGCCCCGCTCCGTGAGCTGAGCGACCGTGACGTCCACCGCTTCACCCACGTCGACTACCACGACCGTGTCGCCCTGGTCGCGATCCTGAACAGGGAGATCGTCGGTGTCGGCCGCTTCGACCGCATCGAGGCAACGAACGCCGAGGTGGCCTTCAACATCTCGGACCACATGCAGGGCAAGGGAATCGGCTCTGTCCTGCTCGAGCACCTCGCTGCCATCGCCCCGGAGGTCGGCATCACTCGCTTCACGGCGGAGGTGCTCCCGCACAACCGCAAGATGCTCATGGTGTTCAAGGACGCTGGCTACGAGGTGTCGAGCCACATCGAGGACGGTGTCGTCGGCTTGTCCTTCGACATCCTGCCCACTGAGCAGTCCAAGGCGGTCCAGCTCTCCCGCGAGCACCGCGCGGAGTCCCGGAGCATGCGGACGATCCTCTACCCGGAGCGGGTCGCCATCGTGGGTGCCAGCCGGCGCGAGGACTCGATCGGTGCGCTCGTCCTGCGCAACCTCATCCAGGCGAGCTTCCAGGGCGAGCTCTACCCGATTCACCGGGAGGCAGCGGAGATCCAAGGCCTGCGGGCGTATCCCACGATCCTCGACGCACCGGGACCAGTCGACCTCGCGATCGTCGTCGTGCCGGCCGCTGACGCCATCGAGGTCGTGGAGGACTGTGGGCGGGCCGGGGTCAAGTCGCTGCTCGTCCTTTCCTCTGGTTTCGCCGAGTCCGGGGAGGAGGGCGCCCGCCTGCAGGACCGGCTGCGCACGACGGCACGGGGAGCCGGGATGCGGATCGTCGGCCCGAACAGCTTCGGCCTCATCAACAACGACCCTGGCATCCGGCTCAACGCCACCCTCGCGTCGATCATCCCCGGGCGTGGGCGACTGGGCCTGTTCGCGCAGAGCGGCGCCCTCGGCGTCGCCGTGCTCGCCTCGGCGGCCCGGCGGGGTCTCGGCATCTCGGTCTTCGCGTCGGCCGGGAACCGGGTCGACGTCTCGGGGAACGACCTCATGCAGTATTGGATCGAAGACAAGGACACCACGACCGTCGGCCTCTATCTCGAGTCGATGGGCAACCCGCGCAAGTTCTCCCGGATCGCGCGTCACCTCGCGTCAGTGAAGCCGGTCATCGTCGTGTCGTCCGGCGTCTCGCAGTACGCCGCCCCACCCGGGCACCGGACCCGGACCCCGAACGTGCCTCCGCAGGCCTTCGACGCCCTGTTGCGACAGGCGGGGGTCATCCGCGTCGAGAACGTCCACCAGCTCTTCGACGTCGCCCAGCTGACGCTCCACCAGCCGATGCCGACCGGGGACCGGGTCGCCGTCGTCGGCAACTCAGACGCGCTCGGTTCGCTCAGCGCGTCAGCGGCGGAGAGCTGGGGCCTGCGGGTGACGCACGGTCCGGTCTCCCTGCTGCCGCACGCATCGGCGGAGGAGTTCGCGCACGCGCTCGACGCGGCCTTCTCCGATCCCGACGTCGACAGCGTGGTCGCAGCGTTCATCCCTCCCCTCGTTACTCCGGATGAGGAGGTCTCCCAAGCCGTCCGGAACGTCGTGGCGAAGCACGACAAGCCCTGTGTCGCAACCTTCCTCGGCATGCGCGGCGTCGATGGCGGGATGCGGTACACAGCCGCCGACGGTCAGGAACGGTCCGTCCCGTCCTACTCGATGCCGGAGGACGGAATCCGTGCTCTCCGCTCCGTGACCACGTACGCCCAGTGGCGCGCCAAGGATCGAGGCCTGCCGGTGGCCCCGGTAGGGATCGACCGGGGCCGCGCCGACGCGCTTCTTGGCGGCTGGTTGGAGGCCAGCCCGGAGGGACGCGCACTCACGAGAGAGGAGACCCGCGAGCTGCTGGGCACCTACGGGATCAGACCCTGGCCGGCCATCGAGGTCTCGGACGTGGAGGAGGCGGTCGGCGCCGCCGAAGAGCTGAGCTATCCAGTCATCCTCAAGTCCATCTCCCCGGTCGTGCGCCATCAACCAGGGCTGACCGGCGTCCGGGCCGACCTCGGGGACGCCGACGCGGTCCGTGACGCCCACGCCTCGCTGACCGAGCGGCTCGGCCCACTTCGCGCCGACCGATTCGTCGTGCAGCGGATGGCGGTGCCCGGGGTGTCCTGTGTGCTGAAGGCCACGGAAGACCCTCTCTTCGGACCGGTCGTCAGCTTCTCCGTCGCAGGGCCGCCGACCGAGCTGCTCGGTGACATCGCGCACCGCATCCCGCCCCTGACGGACGTCGATGTCGCCGACCTCATCAACGGGGTCCGGGCCGCTCCGCTCCTGTCGGGCCACCGTGGCGCCGCGCCCGTGCACCGAGCCGCACTCGCCGATCTCATTGCGCGCCTGTCGGTCCTCACGGACGACCTGCCCGAGCTGGCCTCGATCGAGCTGAACCCGGTCAATGCGTGGACCGGAGGCGTGGACGTGCTGGGCGCCGAAATCGTCATCAGCCACGCGCTGGTCCGCAAGGACACCGGGCGCCGCAGCCTCACGTGACCGGCTACCGAGTGCGGGCCGCTGCTGGCCGAATGTGGGTGGTCGGGGCGTGCACCTGCGAGCGGGTGCGAGGATGGTACCCATGCGACGCGTGACTCAGGACCCGGAACGGGCGCTCCCCGAGGACCTCACCTCGGCGATCACTCGTGCCGGCTACTACCCGGCACTGGTCTGCGATGTGGTCGAGTCCGCGCTTGCGGGGGAGGAGGTCGTGTCCCACCTGGTCCACCAGGAGACGACCTTCGACCATGAGACGGTCCGGCGGCACGTCACGGTCCTGGCCGTGACGAGTCGTCGCCTCGTCATCGCCCACGCGGACGACCACGCCGAGCCCGGCGCGCAGGCGACGGCCACGGCGACGACGGAGACCGTGCCGCTCGACGCCGTCCGCGGGGTCATGGTGACCCACGTCGTCACCGAGCCGGAGGGATTCGTGCAGAGCAGTCCCTCGCGCGACATCACGCTCACCCTTGGCTGGGGTGCCGTGAGCCGGCTGGACCTCCTCCCGGCCCAGTGCGGTGATCCCGAATGCACCGCCGACCATGGCTTCGAGGGAACAGTGGCCTCCGACGACATCTCCCTGCGGATCTCGGCGGCAGCCGACGGTGAGGCGGCGGTCGAGCGCGCCCTGTCCTTCGCGCGGCACCTGTCCCGCGCCATCGGCGGCTCGGTCCGGGCGTGAGGAGCCGATGACCACTCGCGTCGCGCCCCCGCCGCTGGACTGGTCGAAAGGGACGCTGGCCTCCGTCCTGCCCTCTGTCGCGGACCGCCTCGGGGTCAGGCGGTATGCCGGAATGGACGTCTTCGACCTGCCGAAGACCCCTCGCGTCGTGGTCGTGCTCGTTGACGGACTGGGCCACGACCTGCTCCTGCAACGCAGCGGCCACGCCCCGTTCCTGAGGGAGCGCCTCGCGACAGCGCATCGCGTCGCCTGCGGGTTCCCCACGACGACGGCCACCTCGATGGGCAGCTTCGGCACCGGACTGCC
>DASUQN010000026.1:0-5411 GCA_036280515.1 Intrasporangium sp.
GTCGTCCCTCGCATGGAGGATGAGGGTGGGCACATCGAGCTCTGCAGCCGCGGCGCGAACGTCCATCTCGAGATGGGCGTCGAAGATCCGAACGGCGTTCTCGGCAGACGTCGTCCGACGCATGAGCTCCGCGAAGTCCGACCACAGCTGAGGGGGCACGTCCGGCATGAACAGCGACGAGAAGAACAGCCGGAACGAGTGCTCGTCGCGACCCCAACCGAGGCGGATCAGCTCACGTTCCATCTCGAACTCCGCCCTCTTCTCCGGGGTCTTGGCCAGGCGTCCGCCCTTGACGAAGGCGCCGACGAGGATGAGCCGGCTGACCCGCTCCGGGTGGCGGTGCGCATAGGCCACCGCCACGGCACCGCCCTGGGAGAGGCCCATGAGCGGGAAGCGATCCAGGCCCAGGTCGTCCACCACGGTCTCGAGGTCAATGACGAAGGCCTCCATCGACACCTCGCCCGGGTCATGGTCGGACAGGCCACACCCGCGCTCGTCGTAGCGCACCAGCGTCCGCCCGCGGGACAGCCCCTCCATCCAGTGCCGCCAGATCGGGGTGTCCCATTCGTAGTCGAGGTGCGTGATCCAGTGGGCGGCGCGCACGAGTGGCGGTCCGTGGCCCACCGTCGCATACGCGATGCGCGCGCCGTCGCTGGCGCGGCTGAACCGGATCCGCTGCTCCAGTCGGGTGTCCGGCCGGGCCGGCACGGTGGCAGCCGCTTCACCGGAGCCGGCGTGGTGTTCCGTCACTCCGGCCACCCACCGGTACCCCCTGCCGTGGACCGTCTTGATGACGCGCTGCAGGTCACCGTCGTCCCCCACGACCCGGCGCGCGGCCTTGATCCGGCTGGTCAGCGTCGACTCGCTGACGAACCGGTCGCCCCAGATCTCGTCGAGCAGCTCCGTCTTGGGCACGACCCGCTCCCGGTTGAGCACGAGGTGCGACAGGACGTCGAAGACCTGCGGCTGGACATGAACCGGCTCGCCGCCCCGCTCGAGGAGGAACCGGTCGGTGTCGAGCAGGACGTCCCCGAACGAGAACCGCACGCACCGATCATCCCATCCCGCCCGGCACGCGACGGGGCTTTCGCTGGGGGCCAGCTCAGCGGCATACGGCATGGATGTGTGCCAGGTCGCCCACGCCGGGGACGTGGGCAACCTCCACGCTCACATCTGCTCGGGGGACTCCACGCCGAGCAGGTCGAGGCCCGTGGTCATGGTGCGCAGCACGAGCGCGCTGAGCGTGAGGCGCGACTGGCGCAGCTCGTCGGTCTCGGCCTTGAGGACCGGGCAGTTCTCGTAGAACGCCGAGAACGCCTGCGCCAGCTCGAAGAGGTAGCCGCTGAGCCGGTGTGGCTCGTAGAGCGACCCGACCTCGGTGACGACGTCGGGGAAGCCGAGCAGCTGCTGGCCCAGGGCGCGCTCGTGCGGCGTGCCGAGCGCGATCGGCGCATGCTGCGTCAGCGGGTCGAGGCCGGCCTGGCGGAAGATCGAGCGCACCCGGGCGACGACGTACTGGAGGTAGGGCCCGGTGTTGCCGGTCAAGGACACCATGCGGTCGAGGTCGAAGACGTACTCGCTGTTGTGGGCGACGGAGAGGTCGGCGTACTTCACGGCGCCGATCCCGACCTGCCGGGCGATCGTGGCCCGCTCCTGCTCGGACAGGTCCGGCCGCGTCTCGTCGATGAGGGCGCGCGCCTTGACGACCGCCTCGTCGAGCAGGGCCATGAGCCGGAGCGACGATCCGGACCGCGTCTTGAGGATCTTGCGGTCCTCGCCGAGGACGTTGCCGATCTGGATGTGGACCGGCGTGACGTCCTCGGGCAGCCAGCCCGCGAGGCGCGCGGCGTCCCAGACCATGTTGAGGTGCAGCGACTGTGGGGCGCCGATGACGTAGAGCACCCGGTGCGCGCCGAGCTCGGATACGCGATACTTGATCGTCGCGAGATCCGTTGTGGGATAACCATATCCGCCATCCCGCTTGCGGATGATGAGCGGTACCGGCTTGCCCTCGCGACCGGTGTAGCCGTCGAGGAAGACGCACAGCGCGCCGTCGGAGATCGTCGCGATCCCCT
This sequence comes from Intrasporangium sp., assembly GCA_036280515.1. GTDB lineage: Bacteria > Actinomycetota > Actinomycetes > Actinomycetales > Dermatophilaceae > Intrasporangium. The sequence goes on from DASUQN010000026.1 coordinate 2,076, forward strand.
TGGCCTCGAGCTCCTCGCACACGTCGGCGAGCATGTGGTTGTAGGTCGACTCCCCTGCCAGGTTCTCGTCGCCGAGCGTCACGCCGAGGGTCGTGTAGACCTTGTTGAAGTAGACCTTCGACCTGCCGACGAGCCGGTGCCAGTGCTCCAGCGTCTCCGGGTCGCCCGACTGGAGCTTGACCACCCGGGCCCGAGACCGGATGTCGAAATCGCCTGCGCTGCCGTCAGGTTCGGCTCGCTCGGCGGTGTCGAACTTCACCCGCGCGGCTTGGTAGAACGCGTTCGGGTCGGTGACGAGCAGCTCCGCCTCGGGCGAGTCCTCCCCCACCTCGAGGAGGTGCTCGATGAGCATGCCGAACGGCGTGCCCCAGTCACCGATGTGGTTCTGCCGGATGACGTTGTGGCCGAGGTGCTCGAGCGTCCGGGCGAGGGAGTCGCCGACGATGGTCGTCCGCAGATGGCCGACGTGCATCTCCTTGGCGACATTGGGCGCGGAGTAGTCGATCGGGATGTTCTGCCGCTCCTCGACGGGCACGCCGAGCCGCTCGTCAGCGTCGACCTCGGCGAGGAGGGAGGCGAGCCACGCGTCGCTGAAGGTGATGTTGACGAAGCCCGGCCCGCTGACCTCGACCTGGTCGGCGATGCCGTCGAGCTCGAGCGCGTCGACGATCTTCGCCGCGACGTCCCGTGGCGGCGCGCCGACCTTCTTGGCGAGGGCGAGTGCGGCATTGACCTGCACGTCGGCGAACTGCGACGGGCGCAGCACCGGGTCCGCCTCGCGGAAGTCGTCACCGAGGGCGGCGGCGATCGCGGACTGGACCTTGGGGGTGAGCGCGACGAGCGGGGAGACCATGCGGGCCAGTCTAGGAGCGCCCCGTGGGTGCCCGCGTGGCCGTTTCGCCCGGCGGCCCGAGCCACGATGCCGTATGCCGCTGAGCTCCGTCCCAGCCACCCTGGTCTCCCAGCGCTCCCCGCCTCCAGCATCTGCTGGACGTCACAGGAATCTCGGGACTCCTCGGCTGCGCCAGGTCGCAGATCACGTCGCGGGTCACGTCGCCGGTCAGGGCGCAGGTCACGTGACAGCCGTTGTCAGGTGCGCGACGCGGCACGTGTCTGCGGGACAGGCGCGGTGTTTCGCGCTGGATCGCCGCGCCTTTCCCGAGCATGCGGGAATGCCGCAGGGGCCAAGGCCGAGGTCAGCTGAGGTGCTCGGCGGCGGCGAGCACCTGGTGCCACGTGATGGACTTGGGCTCCGGGGTGTCGCCGAGCGGCAGCCGGGCCAGGGCACGGCGGCGTTCGTCGCCCCGCAGTTCGTCCCCGAAGCGGTCGACGAAGATGAGCATCCGGGGACGCGCGACCCCGCCGAGGTTGTCGCGGACCGTCTCGTTGAGGTCGCGGGCCAGCGCGGTGAGGTCGTGCTCGGGCGTCGCGCCGTCGAGCACGACCGCCGCCGCCAGGTATCGCCCGCCAAGCGCGTCCCGGCGCTCGATGACGTCGGCGCGCTCGACGAACGGGTGGCCGAGGAGCGTCTCCCGGACCTCGCTGATCGAGACGAGCTGGCCGGACAGCGAGATGACCTCGTCGGTGCGGCCAAGGAACTCGAGCCCACCCTCCGGCGTGCGACGCACGCGGTCACCGGTCGTGTAGAGCCCGGGACGGTTCGTCCAGTGGTGGTCGGTCGCTGCCGCGACGTCGCCCGAGCCGGGCAGCATCGAGCCGGCCCAGCCCTTGGTGAGGACCAGCTCTCCGGCGCCTCCATCGGAAACGGGCGCGCCGGAGACGTCGACGATCTCCGGCTCCGCCGACGGCACGAGGTCCGGCTCCAGCGGCTGGCTCAGGTGGACGATCCCGCCGAGCTCGACCTGGCCCCACCCGTCGGCGACGACGACGGCGCGGTGGCTGAGGTCCGAGGCCGCCCACTCCCGCAGGGCCGGCTCCGACGGCTCGGCGTAGACGACGACGCGCCGCAGCGACTCGACGGGGCTCGTGTCGGCGAGGGACGGCGCCCATCCGCGCATGGTCCGCAGCACGGACGGGGTCGTCATCATCGTCGTCACCTCGTGGCGGCGCATGATCTCCCAGGCGCGCCCATGCGTGGGCACGTCGAGGGTGCCCTCGTAGAGAACCGTGGTGATCCCCCGCGAGAGCGGCCCGTAGATCCCGTGCGCCTGGACGGCGAGCCAGGAGACGTCGCCCGCGCTCCAGAGCCGCTCACCCTCGCCCACGCCCCACTCGTGCAGCGCCGCGGCGGTGACGAGGATGTTGGCGAGCCCATGCGTGACGACCACAGGACGGCCGCGGCGATGGGCCTGGCTCACCAGGAAGAAGGGATGGTCGCTCGGCAGGTCGACAGGCTCGCCCGCCCGCGCCGTCCCGGCGGTGCGACGCCGGTTGCCTCCGCGGTCCGCCGCGACGAGGTCGTGGTACCACCGGTCGCCCTCGTACCACGCGACGTCCATGCCGGTGCGCCGCACGACGATGGTGTGCTCGATGCCCGCGACGGCCGTGAGGGCCTCGTCGGCGCGGACCTTGAGGGGCAGGATCGTCCCGTGCCGCCAGGCACCGTCCTGGGTGAAGAGCACCTTCGCGCCGAGACTCTCCAGCCGGTCGGCGAGCGCCTCCGCCGGCAGCGGCGTCGGGAGCACGGCGTGGACGGCGCCGACGCGGGCACAGGCGAGCATGGCGACCGCGGCCTCGGGGACGAGCCCGAGGTGCAGGGCGACGACGTCACCGGCCTGCACCCCGATCGAGCGCAGGCCACGGGCGAGGGTGGTGACCTCCGCGAGGAGGTCCCCATAGGTGATGGAGCGCCGGTCGCCCGGCTCGCCCTCCCAGCTGATGGCGACCCGGTCCGGGTGCTCCGCGGCGTGCCGGTCCACACACGTGACCGACGCGTTGAGCCGGCCGCCGGGGAACCAGTGCGCCCGGCCGTCTCGCGGCTCCCACACGGCATCGAACGGCGTGGACCACTGGACCAGGTCGGCTGCCCGCCGCCACGCGTCCTCGTCTGGCGCCCAGATGGGCTCAGGCATGGCCCAAGGTCCTCACCGCTGCCACGCCGGCCCTGATGAGGTGGCCCGCCACTGCCTCGATCTCCTCGCGGGACGCCCCCGCCGGCACGGTTGCGACGAGGGCGCCGAGGGAGCCCCCCTGGCCGTCGACGAGCGGCACGGCCACGTGACCGGGTGGTCCGAACGGGTGGCCCTCGACCACGAGCCAGGGCGCCGCGGCCCACTCGTCCCTCGAGGCCTCCGCAACGGCCCGCTCCTCCTCCGAGCAGGTGTCGAGGATCGACTTCCACTCCTCGTCGCTCGCTCGGGCCCCCAGCAGTCGGCC
>DASUQN010000027.1:0-4235 GCA_036280515.1 Intrasporangium sp.
AGGTGGACGAGAACGTCCGACGCGCCTAGGCGGACTTCTTCTTCTTCGTCTCGGCCTCGCGCGGGATCAGCGTCGGCGCCACCTCGTCGGTCACGACCTCGCCGTTGACGACGACCTTGCCGATGTCACCACGCGACGGCACGTCGTACATGACGTGGAGAAGCACCTCTTCGATGATCGCGCGCAGCCCGCGGGCTCCCGTTCCCCGCTCGAGCGCCTGGTCGGCGATCGCCCGGATCGCGTCGTCGGTGAACTCGAGCTCGACACCGTCGAGCTCGAAAAGTTTCTGGTACTGCTTGACCAGCGCGTTGCGGGGCTCGGTGAGGATCTGCACCAGCGCCTCGCGGTTGAGCTTGTCGACCGTGGCGATCACCGGCAGCCGGCCGATGAACTCGGGGATCAGGCCGAACTTCAGCAGGTCCTCGGGCATGACGTCGGCGAAGCTGTCCCCGAGGTCCTTGGCGGTGTGCAGCGGCTGGCCGAAGCCGAGGCCCTTGCGCCCCGAGCGGCTCTCGATGATCTTCTCCAGGCCGGCGAAGGCACCGCCCACGATGAAGAGCACGTTCGTCGTGTCGATCTGGATGAACTCCTGGTGCGGGTGCTTGCGCCCGCCCTGCGGTGGCACCGACGCCGTGGTGCCCTCGAGGATCTTCAGGAGCGCCTGCTGGACGCCCTCGCCCGAGACGTCGCGGGTGATGGAGGGGTTCTCCGACTTGCGGGCGATCTTGTCGACCTCGTCGATGTAGATGATCCCCGTCTCGGCCTTCTTGACGTCGTAGTCGGCTGCCTGGATGAGCTTGAGCAGGATGTTCTCGACGTCCTCGCCGACATAGCCGGCCTCGGTCAGCGCCGTCGCGTCGGCGATGGCGAACGGGACGTTGAGCATCTTGGCGAGGGTCTGGGCCAGGTAGGTCTTGCCCGAGCCGGTCGGCCCGATGAGCAGGATGTTGGACTTGGCGATGTCGACGTGGTCGTCGTCGCGCTTGGGGCCCTCCCCCGCCTGGATCCGCTTGTAGTGGTTGTAGACCGCGACGGCCAGGGACTTCTTGGCAATGTCCTGGCCGACGACGTAGTGCTGGAGGAACTCGAAGATCTCCCGCGGCTTCGGCAGGTGGTCGAGCCCGAGCTCGCTCGACTCGGCGAGCTCCTCCTCGATGATCTCGTTGCACAGGTCGATGCACTCGTCGCAGATGTAGACACCGGGGCCCGCGATGAGCTTCTTGACCTGCTTCTGGCTCTTCCCGCAGAACGAGCACTTGAGCAGGTCTCCGCCTTCTCCGATCCGTGCCACCGATTTGCTCCTGACGTCGACAACGACCCCAATCTAAGGGGTCGACTCCTATTAGACGACGGAGCGACCCGCCCCCGCTCGTGCAACCCGCCTTTGTCCGCTGTCGGCTGACAAACCACGCACGTGTCACTCACGCACGCGTCAGGACCCATCAGCCCGTATGCCGCTGAGCCCGCTCTTGCCGTCAGGCTGGCTCGGCGACGTCCTCGGGCCGGCTCGGGAAGTCCTGGCGCCACTCGTCCGACGGTCGTGGCACGCTCATCCCCTCGTCCCGCATGGCGCCAGTTATGTGCCGCTACGGAGCGGGGATCAACCCAGCTCGTCCAACTGGTTCCTCGGGCACCTGCTCGACACCTCCCTGGGCGACCCCTGACCGAGCGGCTCGGCGTCGCTCGTGGGTCGTGGCGCCTCGTCGACCCGACGCCACATTCCGTGACCGCCGCCAGGCCCGGCCGCGTCCGGCTGGGAACCAGAAGCAGCGCGGCCTTCGCTCGGACCGCTGGGGCGCGGTGCCGGCGCTGGGTCAGGGGGCGGTGAGGTCCTGGACGATCGCGATGTACTGGCTCTCCGCGTCCTCGGCGGGCGTCCCCGACAGCTTGGCCCACGCGTCGTACTTGGCCCGCCCGACGAAGTCGGTGAAACCGGGCCGCTTGCCCGACACGTCACCCTCGGTCGCCTGCTTGTAGAGCGCGTACAGCTTCAGCTTGACATCGTTGCCGGGGTCCTCGGTCAGCTCCTTGACCGACGCCACGGCCGACTCGAACTCAGTGCTCGCCATGACCCCCAACCTAGCCGTATGCCGCCCAGCCCCAGCGGCAGGTCACCTTCCATGCGATACCGGGCTGAGCGGCATACGGACTCGTGCTTGTGGACTGAGGCTCACACCTCGAGCGAGGCCTTGCGCGAGGCGAGCACCTCGTCGATGAGGCCGTACTCCATGGCGTCCTCCGCCGAGAGGATCTTGTCGCGCTCGATGTCGTCACGGACCGTCTCGGACGTGCGGCCGGTGTGCTTGGCCAGGGTGTCCTCGAGCCACGTCCGCATGCGCAGCACCTCGTTGGCCTGGATCTCGATGTCGGACGCTTGGCCGTAGTCGCCACCCGCAAGCGCGGGCTGGTGGATGAGGATCCGGGAGTTCGGCAGCGCGAACCGCTTGCCCTCCGCACCCGCCCCGAGGAGCACCGCCGCCGCCGACGCCGCCTGCCCGATGCAGAAGGTCTGGATGTCCGGGCGGACGAACTGCATCGTGTCGTAGATCGCGGTCATCGCCGTGAACGAGCCGCCGGGGCTGTTGATGTACATGAGGATGTCGCGGTCCGGGTCGAGGGACTCGAGCACGAGCAGCTGCGCGATGATGTCGTCGGCGGACGCGTCGTCGACCTGGACGCCGAGGAAGATGATGCGGTCCTCGAAGAGCTTGTTGTAGGGGTCGGACCGCTTCATGCCGTACGAGGTGCGCTCCTCGAACTGCGGCAGGATGTAGCGGCTCTGCGGGGCCGGGACGGCGAGGCGGTTCGTCGGGTTGATCATCATCGGGTCTCTCACTTCTCGTCGCTCTTGGCGTCGACCTTCGCGTCGGCCTGGCCGATGCTCTCGCCCTCGGTGGCCTGCCCCGAGTAGGTGAACACGTGGTCGACGAAGCCGTACTCCTTGGCCTCCTCGGCGCTGAACCAGCGGTCGCGGTCGGAGTCGCGGGTGATCTGCTCGACGGTCTGGCCGGTGTGCTCGGCGATGAGCTGGGCCATCTGGTTCTTGATGTAGAGCATCTGCTCGGCCTGGATCTTGATGTCCGTCGCGGTGCCACCGATGCCGCCCGAGGGCTGGTGCATCATCACGCGGGCGTGCGGGGTCGCGTAGCGCTTTCCCTTGGTGCCCGCGGAGAGCAGGAACTGCCCCATCGACGCGGCCATCCCCATCGCCACGGTGGCGACGTCGTTGGGGATCCAGTGCATCGTGTCGTATATCGCCATGCCGGCCGAGATCGAGCCGCCGGGGCTGTTGATGTAGAGCCAGATGTCCTTGTCCGGGTCCTCCGCAGAGAGCAGCAGCAGCTGCGCGCAGATGGCGTTCGCGTTCTCGTCGCGCACGTCCGAGCCGAGGAAGATGATCCGTTCCTTGAGCAGGCGGTTGTAGATGTGGTCGTCGAGACCGCCCAGGCCGTTGCTGCCGTTGGCGGAGATGTCCGAAGTCACCCAAGTCTCCATCGTCGAAGTTGTTCCCGCCGGCCGGAGTTTGCCCGGTCGGCTGGCTCGTCACTGACCCTAACGCCCGGGGGTGGGGTGCGATTTCCCGGACCACGCCGTGTTCGCCCTGAGCGCACAAACAGCCGGGTCAAGCCATGCCGTATGCCGCTGAGCAGGCTTCCGTCGGGGCGTGGCCGCGTGTGCGGGCTGGGTTGTGCGGGCCGGCTCCCGGGTGGCGTGCAGACACGAGCGGGCCGGCTCCCGGGGGCTGCGTGTGCCCGGGAACCGGCCCTGCTCGGACGCCGTCAGCTGGCCGCGGGGCCCTTCTCAGTGTGGGTCTGCACGCCCGCGATGTCACCTGCGTCGTCGAGCGACTGCTCGAGGGCAGGCTTCGTGCCGGTGCTGCCGTCGGCGTCGCCACGCCCGAGGTCGCCCTCGTCGGGCTCGTGGGGCACGTCGTTGACGGACAGGTCGCTCGAAGTGCGGTTTGGGTCGTGGCTCGGCGGGTCGGCGGGTGTGTGGTCGAACTCGGTCACAAGGTCCTCCTCCGGTCCGGGTGTACTCGTGCTCTTACCCATCCGTCGGCGGCTGTCGCGCCGCTTCCGCAGCCGGCGCGCCCGTGAGCCGCATCGCCGAGACCTCGCGCGCGAGCGCGTCCCTCACGTCGGCCACCGTGATCCGCAGCTCACGCAGCCAGCTCTGCAGCTCCGTCGGGTCGTAGCGCAGGGTCGGCATCGCGATGGTCACTGCACTCGGCGTCA